>NZ_CAJMXG010000007.1:0-36233 GCF_905219725.1 Oscillibacter sp. CU971 | reverse complement strand
GGCCTGCTCGTACCGGAGCTGCTCCCGGTGGGCCTCATCATCCCCGTAGCGGGCCCGGTAGCCCTCATCACAGAGCTTTTTTAAATAAGAAAAGCTGTCGTAGCCCGGGGGAAGCTGGAACTCCGGCAGATGGTATTTGCCAAAGGTGAAATCCATGCTGCACATATCCGCCACCTTCGCCGTGTTCTCCAAGGCCCCATCGTAACCGGAAAACAGCTCCGCCATCTCCGCTTCGCTGCGAAGGTAGAAATTCCGGGGTTCGTAGCGCATCCGGTTCTCGTCGTCCAGGATCTTTCCCGTCTGGATGCAAAGGAGCACGTCGTGGGCCTCCGCGTCCTCCTTTCGGAGGTAGTGGGCGTCGTTGGTGCAGACCATGGGCAGCCCCGTCTCCCCGTGAATGCGCAGAATGCCCCGGTTCACCACCGCCTGGTCCTGGATGCCGTGATCCTGAAGCTCCAGATAAAAGTGGTCCGGGCCAAAAATCTCCGCCAGCTCCAGGGCGTAACGCTTGGCATTCTCATACTCCCCGTTCCGCAGCCGCCGGGGAATCTCCCCCGCCAGGCAGGCGGAGAGGGCCACCAGGCCCCGGCTGTGTTCCCGCAGCAACTCCAGGTCAATCCGGGGCTTGATATAAAAGCCCTCGGTCCAGGCCAGGGAAACCATGTAGGAGAGGTTCCGGTAGCCCTCCTCGTTCTCGCAGAGGAGCACCAGATGGCGGCTCTCGGAGTCGAACTCATGGACCTTGTCGGTCAGGCGGCGGCCCTCTGCCGTGACGTAGACCTCGCAGCCGATGATGGGCTTAATCCCCTCCGCCTTGCAGGCCCGGTAGAAATCCACCGCGCCGTACATGACCCCGTGGTCCGTGACGGCACAGGCGGTCTGCCCCATTTCTTTTACGATTTTCGGCAGGTCCCGGATGCGGCACGCGCCGTCCAGCAGACTGTACTCCGTATGGACATGCAGATGAACAAAGGACATGGCCCCTCCCCCTTTTCTATAGCTTGCCTTATTGTTTTGCCGGTTTTGCCCGGAGGGCCAGCAGGGACTTGATGTCCTCCAGAATCTCCGGGGAGGTTAGATCCACCATCAGCCAGCGTCCCATTTTTGAGGAGGCCGTGTTGTGGTACAGCGTCCGGGTGTACTCCGTACAGGTCAAAAGCACTCCTTCCGCCTCCGGTTCGTCCTTGGGCGCGATGGAAATCATCGCCGTCACATAACCGGGGCGGAGGTACACGGTGGCCAGGGACTTGCTCCCCTTTTTGAATTTCAGGTTCCACCCCGGCTCCAGGCCGCAGCGGCTGTACTCCGTCCGGGGCTCCGCGCCGTAGGCGTCCTTCAAATACCGCCGCANCTCCGGCCAGAGGGAGTTGTCCGCATAGCGGTCAAGCTCCTCCATAGAAGGCGGGCGGTCCATGGGAAACCGCTGGGCCCAGGTTTTCGCATCCTGCATCGTTTCTTTCCTCCTACCCTTGTTCTTTCGTCAGTTTTTTCTTACACGCGGGACAGCGCTCCGGCAGGAAAAGGCCTGCAAACCGTCCCTGGAACAGCTGTGCGCCGCAGTGGGGGCAGACGATGCTCCTTCGGGCAATTGCCACCCCCGCCAGCACCGGAAGAATCAGCAGCGCGACCGCCCCTGTCCATAGCGACCCCGGGTCACGGCTGCGGAAATACATGCACAGCAGCGCCAGAATCACCCCTGCGTTAATCAGCAGCAGCGCGATTTTGTGAGCCAGGGAGAATTTCGGCCTTTTCATGGCGTTGTATCTCCTCTTCAAAAAATGTTCTCTCAAAGTCCCTCCGCCAGCTCCACCAGCTTGCGGAGACGGTGGTTCAAGCAGGATTTCGTCACCGGCGGGTCAAACGTTTCCGCCAGCTCCGACAGGCTCAGCTCTGGATACTCCAGCCGCAGAGCCGCCGTCTCCCGAAGCTTGTCCGGCAGCCGCTCAAGCCGCCCCGACGCCTCCAGCCGCCGGATGGCGGCCCCTTGGCTCTGGGCGGCCTCCACCGCCTTGTCCAGGTTGGCGCTGTCACAGTTCAAGCGGCGGTTCACACTGTTGCGGATGCCCTTTTCCACCTTGGTGGACATGATTCGCATCGCCGCCGCCGGTGCGCCGATGAGGGTGAGGAAGTCCTCTATTTGGTCGCTTTGCTTAAAATAAGTGACGGCGCTGCCGTTTCGGGTCACGCTCTTGGGAGGATAGCCGCTCTCCCGGAGCAGGACCTCCAATTCCCGGCTGGCCTGGAGATGAGAGCTGGTCAACTCCAGATGATACCGTTTGGAGGGATCTGTGACGCTTCCCCCGGCAAAAAAACAGCCCCGGAGAAAGGACGCCCGGCAGCAGTCCTCCTCCAGCATGGCGAAGTTGACGTGAAGGGCCAGGCTCTGCCGGGGGTCGTAGCCCAGGAGGTCGATGATATGGTCCAGCTTCTCCCCCTCCGTAATCTGAAAGACCATCTTCCCCTCCGGCGTTTCCCCGCCGGAAATATCCGGCTGCCTGTCAAACCGGAGGTCAAACGCCCGGAGGAACAGCCGGGGAAGCCTCGCGGCAAAATGGGGATTCTCCGTAATAATCCGGACCTCGGAAGAGCAGAAGGTACGGCAGTACAGCAAAATGCCGTAAGCCTCCGCCTGCGCGCAGCAGCGCCGCTGAACCGGCAGCCTGCAAAGCTCATTTTTCGTCTCAAAAGAAAAGGACACCGGCAAAACCTCCTCGGCAGCAGATAATGTAAAGGACTATCCCATTACTCTTTTCGGTAGCGTCCCCCCGCAATGCGCACGTTGCGCTCCGCATGGAGCAGGATCAATTCCTGGGCCAGTTTGTCGGGATGATGCCGGACATAACCGTCCTGTACCGTAGCGATGGGCCGGCCGATCAGCTCCACGCCTAAAGCGGCGCACCGATCCGTATCGTAGCGCAGCATCTCCGCCCCCTCCTGGGCATAGCGGTCCGCCGCGTCCTTGGGAATGGGCGAGGAGTTCACCAGACACAGGTGAAACAGCCCATTCACCGAGTGCTGAAACAGGGCCGCGATATGGTCCGAGGCGGTGTAGCCCTCTGTCTCCCCCTCCTGGGTCATAACGTTGCAGACGTAGATTTTCAGAGCGGAGGATTCCCGGATGGCGTCCACGATNCCGTCCACCAGGAGATTTGGAATGATACTGGTATAAAGGCTTCCGGGCCCCAGGACGATCATATCCGCCTCGTAAATAGCGGCCAGGGCCTCCGGCAGANCCTTGGGATGCTCCGGCAGCAGCCGCACCTTGGTAATCCGGCAGTCCTCTTTTTTCTTGCAGTAGAAGATTTTGGACTCGCCGACGACGCTGGCGCCATTCTCAAATTCCGCCTCCAGCTGCACGTCGGCAGTGGTAACGGGCAGCACCCGTCCGGTGATGGCCAGGACCTCGCTCATTCGGCGGACCGCCGTGTCGAAGTTGGGGGAAATGCCGTTCAGCGCCGCCAGAAACAAATTTCCGAAGCTCTGCCCCGCCAGCGTTCCCTCCTGAAAGCGGTAGTCCATCATCTGTTTCATCAGCGGCTCCGTGTTGGCCAGAGCCACCAGGCAGTTTCGGATATCCCCCGGCGGCGGCATTCCCAAATCCTGGCGCAGAGCGCCGGAGCCGCCGCCGTCGTCCGCCACCGTGACGATGGCGGAGAGATTTTCCGTATAATCCTTCAAGCCCCGCAGCATATTGGACAGCCCATGCCCGCCGCCGACGACGGCAATCCGGGGCCCATGCTTCCGAGGCGCGCGGTAAGGTTGGTATTCCATAGGGTTCCTTTCCGGCTCAAACGGCCCGTTCCATGTCCCGATGATGCTCCGCTGCTTGATAACCCTGCTCCCGGATAAACTCTGTCAGCGCGTGGGCGATGGCTACGGAACGGTGGTGTCCCCCGGTGCACCCTACGGCAACCACCAGGCCGGTTTTTCCCTCCTCCGCATATAGCGGCAGGGTAAAGCGCAGCAGATCCTCCACCTTAAGGAGGAAGTCGCGCGTCTGCTGAAAGCTGAATACATAATCCGAAACCGGCTTGTCCAGGCCGGTCTGGTGGCGCAGCTCCTCAATGTAGAACGGGTTCGGCATAAACCGCACGTCCAGGACCAGATCCGCCTCCAAGGGCAGGCCGTGCTTGAAACCGAAGGACGTGACGCTCACCGTCATGCCCGCCTGCTCCCCCTCGCCGTTGAAGATACGCAGCAGCTCGCTCCTCAGTTTGGCCGTTGAAAGCCGGGTCGTGTCGATGATAAAATCCGCCCTCTGCTTTACCGGGAGCATCAGTTCCCGCTCCTTCTCCACAGCCTCTTCCAGGGAATCCGTCTCCTTCTCCAAAGGGTGGCGGCGGCGGGTTTCCTTGTAGCGCTTGATGATGGCCGCCGGGGACGCCTCCAGAAACAGCATCCGGCAGACGCCCTCCATCCCCTTCAGTTTGTCCAGCACGTCAAAGAGCTCGCTGAAGGACTCCGCCGTTCGCACATCGTACACCAGCGCCACCCGGGCATAACGCCCGCCGCCCCCGGCGCAGAACTCCGCAAATTTCAGGATCATGGCCGCGGGCATATTATCCACGATATAAAAGCCGCTGTCCTCCAAAAAGGACGCCGCCTTGCTCTTCCCCCCGCCGGACAGGCCGGAGATAATCAGAATTTCCATGGGACGACTCCCCCTCACTCCACAAACTTGACCTCCGGCTCCAGCCGGACGCCGGTCTTTTCCCCAACAACCGCCTGCACCTGCCGGATCAGCTCCTTGATGTCGGCACAGGAGGCCCCGCCCCGGTTGATGATGAAGCCCGCGTGCTTTTCCGATACCTGGGCCCCGCCCACCGTCCGTCCTTTTAGACCGCACTGGTCTATGAGGGTCCCGGCAAAATTCCCCTCCGGACGCTTGAAGGTACTGCCCGCGCTGGGCCATTCCAGCGGCTGGCTGGCCTTCCGGCGGGCCATTAGGTCCCGCATGGCCCCCCGGATTTCCTCCGGGTCGCCAGGCGTCAAGCGGAACACCGCGTGCAGCGCCGCCGCCTCCGGATGTTCTGTGAGGAAGCTCCGGCGGTAGCCGAACGCCAGTTCCTCCCCGGAGAGAAACCGCACGCCCTCCTCCGGGAACAGCGCCGACACCCCGGCGATCACCTGTTNCAGCTCCCCGCCGTAAGCCCCGGCGTTCATGCATACGCCGCCGCCCACCGTTCCGGGGATGCCGTGGGCAAATTCCAGCCCCGCCAGCCCCTGCCGGCAGGCGAAATCCGCCAGACGGGCCAGGGGGACGCCGCACCCGGCGACAATGGAATCCGGCTCTTCCCCCATCTCCAGGCGGCATAGGCGATCGGTCCCGATGACCAGCCGGTCCAGTCCCCCGTCCGGGGCCAGCAGGTTCGTGCCGTTGCCGATGATCAAGGGCCGGGCCCCGCACTCCCGGGCCATGGACAGCAGCAACACCAGCTGCTCGCTCTTTTCCGGGAACGCCATCCGCTTCGCGGGACCACCCACCCGGAAGGAGGTGTGCTTTGCCATGGGCTCCTCCTTCAAGACGCTCACATCTGGTAAGTAGTCTCGTATCTGTTTGTCAAGCCGCTCCGCCCAGTCCATGTAAGGGCCTCCTTATATTCAAGATACTTCCGCAAAGCGCTTACATCACCCGGCCCAGCATCGCCGCGCCGATGATGCCCGCGTCGTTTCCGCGCTCANCCCGGAGAACTTTTGTGATCCGCCCTCCATGGCGGGAAAAGCTCTCCTTCGCCACGGCCTCCCGCAGGGGCTCCAGCAGCAGCCGCTCCGGCGCCGCCGCTACGCCGCCGCCGATGGCCACGGCCTCTGGGCGCAGGATGTTGATGAGGCTTGTCAGGCCGCCGGCCAAATAGTTCACGTAATTCCGGCAGACCTCCAAGGCGGCCTCATCCCCTGCCTCCGCCGCCTGGAAGGCCGTCCGGCCCTCTACGCCGTTTTCCGCAGCAATCTCGTGAAGCAAGCTTTCCGGGTGTGCCTCCATAGCCCGTTTCGTCTGCTGGATCAGGCCGGTGGCGGAGGCGTAGCGCTCCCAGCAGCCCCGGCGGCCGCAGTTGCAGGGTTCCCCGTCCTGAATGATGACCATATGGCCCGCCTCGCTGGAGGCCAGGCCGCCCCGGAGCTTTCCGTCCACGATGATGCCCGCGCCCACGCCGGTGCCCAGGGTTACCACGGCAAAATCCCGGGTTCCCTTCCCCGCGCCGCCGAAGAACTCGCCCACGGCGGCGCAGTCCGCGTCGTTGCCCAGCAGCAGGGGCAGATCCAAATGCTTACGGAAGAGCCGCTCCGGCGGAACATTCTCCATGGGGATGTTCGTGGTGAAGAGCACGTCGCCGCCGTCCACCGCACCGGGCAGACCTACGCCTACCCACCGGACCTTCTCCTGAATGACTCTCTTGGACAGCTCCGCCAGAATCTCCGCAAAACGCTCCGGGCCTTGAAAATCCAGGGGGNCTCGTTCTACCTTGACAATATTGCCCGCCTCGTCTACCAGTCCGGCCTTTAGATTCGTTCCTCCTACGTCGATGCCGATATACATAGCGTTTCCTCCTTACAGCTTTCCATCCGCCCGGGCGTCNACCTTTTGGGCCAGCTCCTGGGCTGCGTTATATCCTAACTTCCGGTGCCGGTTGTTCATGGCCGCCACCTCCACGATGCTGGCCAGGTTCCGCCCTGGGCGCACCGGGATGGTCAGCGTGGGAACCTGAATGTCCAAAATATCCACATAGTGGTCCTCGATGCCCAGACGGTCATAAAACTTCTCACTATCCCAAGGCTCAAAATTTACCACCAGATCCAGCTGAGCCTCATTTTTAACAGCCCGGACGCCGAAAAGCTGCTGCACATTAATGACGCCGATGCCCCGCAGCTCAATATAATTACGGATGACCTCCGGTGCGGAGCCCATCAGACGGCCGGAAACCCGCCGCAGCTCCACCGCGTCGTCGGCCACCAGCCGGTGGCCCCGCATGATCAGCTCAATGGCCGCCTCGCTCTTGCCCACGCCGGAGTCGCCGGTAATCATAACGCCTTCGCCATAAATGTCCAGCAGCACGCCGTGGCGGGTGACGCAGGGCGCCAGCACCCGGTTCAAATACTCAATGGTGCGGCTGGTGAAGGCCACGGTCACCTCGTTCGTCCTCAGCAGGGTCTTCTGGTGCTCCCTGGCGCTTTCGATGCATTCCGGGAAGCAGTCCAGGTTCCGGGCTATCACCAGCGCTGGGATGTCGTAGAGAAAAAGGTCGTCGAAGCATTTGCGACGCTGANCGTNGCTCANTCCCCGGAGATAGGTAANNTCCGCCTTGCCGATCACCTGAAGGCGGCAGTGGTCAANATAATCGTAAAAGCTGTGAAACTGGAGGCCTGGCCGGTTTAAATCCGGCACCGTCAGCAGGGCGCTGTCGAAATCACTGCCCTGGTTCAAAACCTCCAAATTGAAAAGGGATACAAAATCCTTTACCTTTAAACCATTCTCACGCATGGCGTTTCTCCTTTTCCCGCCAGAAGACCGGGCGTCCTTGGTTTTCGCGTCCTTCACGCATCCGTTTCCATTATATATGAAGTCTACCGATTCCGCAACACTTTCCAAGCAGAAGATCCCCAGGAAATGCCGTGAAAAAAACCTCAAAAACCACCGTGCGCAGCACCGCGGCTTTTGAGGCAAACATTTTAATACTTGCGCGCCTTGGACACCCGCACTAAAGACCGGCACCGAAGGCGCGAGGAACGCAAAAAAAAGGGGGCGTCAGCCCCCCTTTCAAGTCATCAGACCAATTTCGCGGTGTTCATCCGCACGCCGGGGCCCATGGTGGCGGCGGCGACGCAGCTGCGGATATACTGACCCTTAGCCGCGGCGGGTTTCGCCTTCACAATGGCTCCCATCAGGGTGTTGTAGTTCTCCGTCAGCTTCTCGGGACCGAAGGAGACCTTGCCGATGGGGCAGTGGATGATGTTGGTCTTGTCCAGGCGGTATTCGATTTTACCGGCCTTGACTTCCTGCACAGCCTTGGCTACATCAGGGGTCACGGTGCCTGCCTTGGGAGAGGGCATCAGGCCCTTGGGGCCCAGCACCTTACCGAGACGGCCCACCACGCCCATCATGTCGGGGCTGGCGACCACCACGTCAAAATCAAACCAGTTTTCCTTCTGGATCTTCTCAACCAGATCCATCTCGCCCACGTAATCGGCTCCGGCGGCCTTGGCGGCCTCGGCCTTGTCGCCCTTGGCGAACACCAGCACCCGGACGGTCTTGCCGGTGCCGTGGGGCAGAACGATGGCGCCGCGGACCTGCTGGTCGGCGTGCCGGGAGTCCACGCCCAGCTTCACATGCAGTTCGACGGTTTCGTCAAACTTGGCGGTAGCGGTTTTGCAGACCAGCGCCAGGCCCTCGGCGGGCTCATACTGGGTGTTCTTGTCAATCTGCTTGGCGCTGTNCTGATATTTTTTGCCTCTAAACACTGTTACTTCCTCCTCATAGTGGTTCTTCGGAACGGAAGCCTCCCACTGTATGGAGCGGCGATCCGGCCGCTCTTAAAATATTGGTCAGTCGCCGACGATGACGCCCATGGACCGGCAGGTCCCGGCGATCATACTCATGGCGGACTCCAGGTTGGCGGCGTTCAAATCCCGCATCTTGATCTCGGCGATCTTCTGGATGCTGGCCTTGGAGATGGTAGCCACCTTGGTTTTGTTGGGAACGCCGGAGCCGGATTCGATGTTGCACTCCTTTTTGATCAGCACCGCCGCCGGAGGCGTCTTGGTGATGAAGGAGAAGGAACGGTCCGCATATACGGTGATGACGACGGGGATGATCATGCCCGCGTCGTTTTTCGTGCGTTCATTGAACTCTTTGGTAAACGCGGCGATGTTTACGCCGTGCTGGCCCAGAGCGGGGCCGACGGGGGGGGCGGGCGTCGCCTTGCCCGCGGGGATTTGCAGCTTTACATAACCAGTGATCTTCTGTGCCATGGAGCGGCACCTCCTACGATTTAAAATGTGGTTTGGCGGGACGGTACTCGTCCCTCCCACCTGCGCGCCGACGCGCGGTCAGAACCTGTGTCCGGCAGTTGTGCGTACAGGCTCTCAGTTCAAAACCTCGACCTGATCCAGCTCCAGGTCCACCGGGGTCTCCCGGCCAAACATGGAAACCATGACGCTGACCCGGTTTTTCTCCGGCTCGATCTCCTCCACCACGCCGGTGAAGCTGGCCAGCGGGCCGTCCATGATCCGCACANGGTCGCCCAAGCCGTACTTGACAACGATCTCGTGCTTCTCCATGCCCATGGCCAGGACCTCTTCCTCCGTCAGGGGGATGGCCTTATTGGCGGTGCCCACAAAACCCGTGACGCCCCGCACGTTCCGCACCAGGTGCCAGGTTTCGTCCGTCATGATCATCTTGATCAGCACGTAACCGGGAAAGACCTTTCGGGCCACTTCCTTGGACGCGCCGCTCTCCGTGATCTCCGTGACGTTTTCCATGGGGATTTCCATCCGCAGGATCATATCCTCCATGCTCCGCCCGACGACAAGCTTTTCAATGCTGGTCTTGACGGCGTTTTCATAGCCGGAGTAGGTATGCACAACATACCATTTCGCGCTGTCTGCCATCTCGTGTTCCTCAGGCGCCGAAAGCGCTTAGAATCATCTGGACCAGGGAAACGGACACAAAGTCAAACACCCAGATAAACGCGCCGATGATGGCGGAGCACAGCAGCACGGTTCCCGTGTTTTTCATCACCGTCTGCTTGTTGGGCCAAACGACTTTCTTCAGTTCGCTTTTCATTTCGCGGAACCAAAGGCCGCGATCCTTCTTTTTCGCTTCTGCCATTGTTCAAATACGCCCTTTCTTCATTTACTTCGTCTCGCTGTGGAGCGTGTGCTTCCGGCAGAAACGGCAATACTTGTTCAGCTCCAGCTTGTCCGGTGTGTTTTTCTTGTTTTTCATGGTATTGTAGTTTCTCTGCTTGCACTCGTTGCATCTCAGGGTCACTTTTACTCGCATTCTTTCGGCACCTCCTTATATTCGCCTTCCTCCAGGGAAGGCCGACTGCCTCCCTGCCGGGACCTGTCCGCCGTGGCTTGAAAAGCGAAAAAGCGCACAACAAAAAAAGCCCCGCTCACAGGTAACATCAAGTATAGCACACGTTTCTGTAAGGGTCAACACTTTTTTCAAAAATATTCCTCGAAAAAGCCGCATATTAAAATGGTGTAAAAAAACTTCGGTTTTTTTGAAAATTCTTCTTGCATTTTTCGATGGATTCTGTTATGATACCACTTGTGCTTGTGGAAGCACGCACATATTATGTGACAGCAGGGAGGTGCAATGGATGGCTAAGTGCGAGTATTGCGGCAAAGGCGTGACCTTTGGTATTCAGGTCTCTCACTCTCACCGGCGTTCCAACCGTCCCTGGAAGCCCAACGTGAAACGTGTCAAGGCGATCGTGGATGGTTCCCCTCGCCACGTATATGTCTGCACCCGGTGCATGCGCTCCGGCAAGGTTACCAGAGCGGTCTAATGAGAGCGAAAAAAGCTCCCGGACTTTTTGTCCGGGAGCTTTTTTATCCCAGGCGGATAAACTGGCGCTCCCCTGCCCTACGGGCGCTGAAAATCCATCCGCAGGAATTTCTTTCCGTTCGGGAGCCCCCGCTCCGTCCGCTGAATCACACGGTAGCCTATCGCCAGCATGGTTTTCTCCAGGGCCTTACCGTCTAAGTCGTGGTGTACCGCCTCCAAAGCGTCAAACGCGTGCAGATACGGCGAATCGGATACCCAGCCGTCTTCCGCGTTGATTTGAAGGACGCAGGAGGCATATTCCGGTCCAACCTGCCCGATTAGCCTTTGAAAACACGAACAGCCTATGTATTCAACAAGCAGGTTCGCAATCACCAGCTCCGCCGCCGGAAGGCGGCGGGGCTCCTCCCTCAAATCCACCCGAAGGCATTCCAGCACGCCCGCCAAATTCGGATGCCGGGCGGCGGCCGCCTCCAGATAAGCGGCGTTGACGTCCACCCCGTACACCTTTTCCACACGGTCCCTTCGGATATGCTCCAGGCCGTTTCCGCCCGCGACCCCCAGTATCATGACCTTAGAGGCCNGATAGTCCTCAAGCTGTCCTTTCATCA
This sequence comes from Oscillibacter sp. CU971, assembly GCF_905219725.1. NCBI lineage: Bacteria > Bacillati > Bacillota > Clostridia > Eubacteriales > Oscillospiraceae > Oscillibacter > Oscillibacter sp. CU971. Next base: position 25,112 of record NZ_CAJMXG010000007.1, on the reverse strand, counting down.
TTTCGTTCAGCGCCTGGAGCTGGAGGACAGAATCCAGCCTCATGTGATTTTCATAATCCTCCAGTGAAATTTCTTCCCAAGGGTTTTTCATTCATCCTCCCTGCTAAGAACGCCCGGACTTGATGCCCGGGCGTTTTTGCCGGCCTTCAGACCCGCTCCGCCAGCTTCTCACTGTACTCCGCCCGGAATTCTCCAAAGCGCCCCGCATCCAGGGCCTCCCGGATTTTTGCGGTCAGCTCATTATAAAAGTAGAGGTTGTGTAGCACCGCCAGCCGCAGGGCCAGGGTCTCCTCCGCCTTGAACAGGTGCCGGAGGTAAGCCCGGGAGAACCGCTTGCACACGGGACAGCCGCAGCTCTCGCTGATGGGACGGCTGTCCATGGCGTATTTGGCGTTGAGGATATTGACCGTCCCCTCCCAGGTAAAGAGCTTCCCGTGCCGCCCGTTCCGGGAGGGCATCACGCAGTCGAAGAAGTCCACTCCCCGGGCCACGCCCTCGATGATGTTGCTGGGGGTACCCACGCCCATGAGATACCGGGGCTTGTCCTTCGGCATGTGGGGCTCCACCGCGTCAATGATATCGTACATCACCTGGGTAGGCTCCCCCACCGCCAGCCCGCCGATGGCATAGCCGTCGCAGTCCAGCTTAGCGATCTCGTCCATATGCCAGACGCGAAGGTCCGCAAACGTGGCCCCCTGGTTGATGCCAAAGAGGAGCTGTTTAGGATTCACGGTGTCCGGCAGAGCGTTCAGCCGGTCGTGCTCCCGCTTGCAGCGCTCCAGCCAGCGGAGGGTCCGCTCGCAGGAAGCTTTGGCATATTCATAGGTCGCCGGATTCTCCACGCACTCGTCAAAGGCCATGGCCACGTCGCTGCCCAGGTTGGACTGGATGCGCATGGACTCCTCCGGTCCCATGAAAATCTTTCGCCCGTCGATGTGAGAGGAGAAATAGACTCCCTCCTCTTTGATCCGCCGGAGGGGGGCCAGGGAAAAGACCTGGAAGCCGCCGGAATCCGTCAAAATGGGGCCGTCCCAGTTCATGAACTTATGGAGCCCCCCCATCTGCCTCACCAGCTCGTCGCCGGGACGGAGGTGAAGATGGTAGGTATTGCTCAGCTCAATCTGGCAGCGGACCTCCCGGAGGTCAAAGGCGTCCACGCCTCCCTTGATAGCGGCTTGCGTGCCCACGTTCATAAAGACCGGCGTCTGGACCATGCCGCCGTGGGCGCAGGAAAACTGTCCGCGCCGGGCGCGGCCCTCTGTCTTCAGCAGTTTGAACATCTGTCTCTCCTATTTTATTGATAAGTTGTCGAAAAAGGCCCTTAGCTCCGCCTTTTCCTCCGCGGGAATCGCTTTCTTTGGAACGCCCAGCTCCGCCCCGGCCAGGGCGGTGAGCTGATGGAAGCAGGCCGTGGGGTCCACCTGGGCCCGGATACGGAGAAAGGCCTCCCGGGCCCCCGCTTTTCGGAAATCCTCGGGGGTTTCCAATCCCACCCGGCGGAGGTTTTCCGCNAGCTTGAGGCCCACGTTGGGCAAATCCGTCAGGAGCATGAAAAGCCCTCCCTCACGAGATAAACATGGCGTCGCCGAAGGAGAAAAAGCGGTATCGCTCCTTCACCGCCTCCCGGTAGGCGGCCAGCACCGCCTCCCGTCCCGCGAAGGCGGACACCAGCATGATAAGGGTGCTCTCCGGCAGATGGAAGTTCGTTACCAGGCCGTCCATCACCTTGAACCGGGAGCCGGGATAAAGGTAGATATTCGTCCAGCCAGACCGGGCCTCCATGTGCCCGTCCTCCCCTGCCCAGCTCTCCAGCGTCCGGCAGGAAGTGGTTCCCACGCAGATAACCCGGCCTCCGGCCGCTTTGGTGCGGTTGATAAGCTCCGCCGTCTCCGGCGGAACCGTGCAGAACTCGCTGTGCATATCGTGGTCCTCGATGGCCTCCTCCTTCACCGGGCGGAAGGTTCCCAGTCCCACATGGAGAGTCACATAGCCCAGGTTCACACCCTTGGACTCAAGTTCCCTCAGCAGCTCCGGCGTAAAATGGAGCCCTGCCGTGGGGGCGGCGGCGCTGCCCAGAACCTTGGAGTAAACCGTCTGATACCGCTCCTGGTCCTGGAGCTCTTCTTTGATGTAAGGCGGCAGGGGCATCTTCCCCAGGCGCTCCAGCACCTCCAGGAAAATTCCCTCATACGCAAAGCGGACCAGGCGGTTTCCGTCCGCCAGCTCCTCCGCCACCTCGGCGGTAAGGGAGCCGTCGCCGAAGGTCATCCGGGCCCCGGCGCGCAGCTTCCGCCCAGGCCGGACCAGGCACTCCCAGACATTTCCCCCCTTATCGGTCAGCAGCAGCACCTCACAGGCCCCGCCTCCCGGCAGCCTCCGCCCCAGAAGCCGGGCGGGCAGGACCCGGGAGTCGTTCATAATCAGGCAGTCCCCGGGCCGCAGCAGGGACGGCAGGTCGTAGAAATGCCGGTGTCCGGTCTCCCCCGTCCGGCGGTCCAGGGTCATCAGCCGGGAGCCGTCCCGCTTTTCCATGGGCGTCTGGGCGATGAGCTCCTGGGGGAGGTCATAGTAAAAATCGCTTGTCTTCATGTCATATCCTTATCTGATGGTAATATCCGTGTAGTAGAAGTTCAAAATCTCCTGAAAGCTGTAGCCCAGTTCCGCCATGGCCTTGGCCCCGTACTGGCTCATGCCTACGTTGTGTCCGTTTCCGGTGCCGGTGATAACAAAGGTCCCGTTGGAATTTCCCCCGCCGGAGGGCTGGCGGACCTCGGCGGAAACCGTCACGCTGCCGGAGGACGTCATGGCTGAGGCAGAGTTTCCCCACAGCGTGCTCACTGTTCCGCCACCGGAAATCACGGAAACGCCGTCCAAAGAGGAAAGCTGCCCGGTGCCGTTGACGGAGAGGCCTCCGGTTCCGCCCCTCCGGCCGTTGATGTCGAAACGCATGCTGCTGACGGACTTTTGATAGGTGCTGCTATAAAAGATCATCCGGCAGTCGTCGCCGGTGAAGGTCTTCGTCCCGGCGGTTCCCACAAAGGTCACCTGCTTCACGTTCCCCAGGGGGGTGTACTCCGAGACATACACATCCTGGACCGTGCCCACCGAATGGCCCTTTTGATCCAGAATCCAGCTCAGCTCCCCGGCGGTATAGGTGACGGAATAGCTGTTGTTGGGAACGGAGGTCTGGGCCTCGTAGGGGTCGGCATTCCCTTTCAAATACCCGGTCTCCGCGCCCCAGACGTTGGCCCCATCCTCCGTGGCCCCGCCGTCGGAGGAGTGGTAGACCGCGTCCTGCACCAAGGTTCCGTTGTAGTAGATGCAAAGCCCCGCGGTGTTTTCCACCGCCCTGTCACTGGTCTCCGAGGGGCCCGCTCCGCCGCTGCCGTGGCCGTTGTAGACCTGGCAGTCCACGCCGCCGCACACGTCGAAGCCATACTCCCGCAAGTGCTTGCTGTGTCCCTGGACAAAGGTCCGGGCGCAGACGGCCTGGGCCTCCAGAGCCTCCAGGGGCCAGTCCCCCGGCATCTCATAGGGAACCACGCCTTTTACATAGTCCTCCAGGTCCACTACATTGATGACCCTCAGGCTTCCCGCGCTCTCTGGAACATACTCAAAGCCTCCGGCATACTGGTAGCCCTTGAACCAGGTAATCGTTCCAAAGGGGCGGACGCCCAGCGGATAGTCTCGATCAAAGTGCTCATAGAGGACCTCCGAGGTGCCGGTCCGGGTCACGGTAACGGAGGAGCCTCCGGAGGGGCTCATGGTGATAGTGGTTACATCCGTCTGTCCCAGGGCCANGAAGCTCCGGTCCCCGTCATAATAGCCGAACTCATAACCCGCCCCCTCTGCGTTCTCCAGGTTTGCGGAGGCCAGGGCAGAGCTGCCGTAGCGCAGCCCCANCTTTACCACGCCGTTAGTCACGGCGAAAGCGGACGGCGCGCTGAGGAGAAAAAATGTCACAATGAAAAAGAGGGGCAGCAGCTTATTTNTCANGNAACCTCCCAATGTTCCCNGGCTTGACGCGCCGGGAAAATCATGATACCATTACGTACAGAAAACATTTGTCCACATGTCAGGCACAATTGTTGTCACATGCCCATATTATAATACAAGACCGCGTTGAATTCAACCAGGAAATCCGAGAGCGTACAAGCACCAGCGCGGCGGGAGGAGCATACTATGAAACAGTACAAGGCCGGCGTGATCGGCTGCACCGGCATGGTGGGCCAGCGCTTTGTCACCCTTTTGGAAAACCATCCCTGGTTTCAGCTGACGGCGGTGGCCGCCAGCGCCCGCAGCGCCGGAAAAACCTACGAGGAGGCCGCGGCCCCCCGCTGGGCCATGACCTGCCCCATGCCGGAGGAGGCCAAGAACCTGGTCATTCTGGACGCTGAAGCCGACGCGGAGAAACTGGCGTCCCAGGTGGACTTCTGCTTCTGCGCCGTGGACATGAAAAAGGAAGACATCCGGGCTCTGGAGGAGAAATACGCCAAGCTGGAGTGCCCCATTGTCTCCAACAACTCCGCCCACCGCTGGACGGACGACGTACCCATGGTGGTGCCGGAGCTGAACGCGGAGCACATTGAGGTCATCGAGGCCCAGCGCAGGCGCCTGGGCACCAAACAGGGGTTCATCGCCGTGAAAAGCAACTGCTCCCTCCAGAGCTATGTCCCGGCCCTGCATCCCCTGCTGAAATACGGTGTGGAAAAGGCCCTGGTTTGTACGTATCAGGCCATCTCCGGCGCGGGGAAAACCTTTGAGCGCTGGCCGGAGATGGTGGACAACTGCATCCCCTACATCGGCGGCGACGAGGAAAAGAGCGAACAGGAGCCTCTGAAACTCTGGGGCAAGGTGGAAGACGGCAAAATCGTCAAGGCTCAGGGCCCCGCCATCACCGCTCAGTGCTTCCGGGTGGCCTGCCAGGACGGTCACATGGCGGCGGTATTTGTAAAGTTCCGGGAGGGCAAAAAACCCTCCATCGAGCAGATTAAGGCCGACTGGGCCGCCTTCCGGGGCCCCGCCCAGGAGCTGGGCCTTCCCTCCGCCCCCAAGCAGTTCCTCCACTACTTCGAAGAGCCGGACCGCCCCCAGACCCGGCTGGACCGGAACCTGGAAAACGGCATGGCCGTCTCCCTGGGCCGTCTGCGGGAGGATACCCAATATGACTATAAGTTTGTGGGCCTGAGCCACAATACCCTCCGAGGCGCGGCGGGCGGCGCGGTACTCCTGGCCGAACTGCTGTGCGCAAAGGGCTATATTGAGGCGAAATAAGTCCGTTTTTACTAAGGAAGAGGCTTGCCGCAGATGCGCGGCGGGCCTTTTTCTATACAAAGAAAGGAGTTTTATCTGTGAAGCATCCTATCTTTACAGGCTCTGCGGTTGCAATCGTCACGCCGTTCAAGGACGGCGGCGTGGACTTTGAGACCTTGGGGGAGCTGCTGGACTTCCAGCTGGAGAACGGGACGGACGCCGTGGTCGTCTGCGGCACCACCGGCGAGGCCAGCGCCATGACCTACCAGGAGCGGTCGGAGGCCGTCGCCTTCTGCGTCCGGCATGTGGGAGGCCGGGTCCCGGNCATTGCCGGGTCCGGGTCCAACTCTACGGAAAACGCCGTCACCCTCTCCCGGGAGGCGGAGCGCCGGGGGGCCGACGCCCTGCTGGTGGTGACGCCCTACTACAACAAAGCCACCCAGGCGGGGCTGATCCGGCATTATCGAACCATCGCGGACGCGGTTTCCCTGCCCATGATCCTGTATAACGTCCCCTCCCGCACCGGGGTCAGCGTTGCCCCGGAGNCTTACNCCGCCTTGGCGGAGCACCCCAACATCGCGGGAGTTAAGGAGGCGTCGGGAAACCTGGGGAACATCCAGCGGACCCGGTCCCTCTGCCCAAAGGACTTCACCATTTGNTCCGGCAACGATGACGAAACCGTCCCTATCTGTGCCCTGGGGGGCAAGGGGGTTATCTCCGTGGCGGCGAATATCCTCCCGGCGGAAATGCACCGGCTGNCTCAGCTGTGCCTGAAAAACGACTTCGCCGCCGCCGGGGAATTGCAGGTGCATTTAAAGGACTTCTGCGACGCCATGTTCTGCGAGGTGAACCCCATCCNGGTAAAGACCGCCCTNTCTCTGCTGGGCTGGCGGGTCGGAGCGCTCCGCTCTCCCATGTGCCCGCCTGTGCCCGAGAATCTGGAGCGCATAAAAACCGCGTTGTCCCAGTATGGGCTTGTGGTGTAAAGGAGAAATGCCGTTCAGGGATTCTTGGGCGGCAGTCTCTTATTCCACTGGTCCCCCGTACTCTTTCTGAAANTGTTTCAGCGCTTGTTCCAGTGCGGTGACATCGCTGTAGTCCACATTGCCCAAGTCGATTTCTCCCCAAAGCGTGTTCACCAGCTCCTGGCCCTGGTCCNGATACCCGTGGACCTCCCGCAAGAAGGCGGCGATCTTCGGAATGTCAAAGCTCTCATGGACCGGACTGCCGAAGTTGATGTCGAACTCCATATGGTTTTCCCGGAAAATCACCGGCTCCCCCGCGCTGTCCAGAGAGAAGACCCGATACTGGTAGGAACCGAATCCCTGGCCCATGCTGGGAACATACTGGAGCAGGTAGTCCTGCCCGTCCAATTGAAGGGCGTAAAAGCTGTTTTCACCCACATGATGCGCCGAAGCGGTATCCTGCCAGAGAACCTCCTTTCCGTCCAGAACCCGCAGCTCCAAGTATTCCGGCGCATCTCCGCCTGGAAACAGGAGCGTCTCCAGCTCCACCGTCTCCGGCTGTCCGTCGTGGGTGAAATCCCAGCTTCCCAGGGTTTCCAGGGTCCTCTCCCGGGATTCCCCGGTCACACCGTTCTGGTTCACCCAAACATCGCACTGATAGAAGCTCTGCTCTCCGGCGTCTCCGCCCCGGCCGATGGTCAAATCCAGGCTGTTCTCGGATTTCCACTCTCCCCATGGCTCGTTGTACGGCAAAAACGTATACTCCGGGATAGAGCTTCCGTCCGGCAGGGCAACGTCCCAGCTGGTCCAGTTCTCCGTCTCAAGAATAGTGATACAGCACCACGTCCGGGCGCTCCGGGCCAGGGCGGCGAAGCCTCCCTCCGGGGACCAAAGGATGGACTGCTCCAGCCAGCCATGGTCCTGCCACAGCACCTCCCCCGTCTCCCGATCTATGATTTGCAGATACTCCGGGGGCTGTATGCCGCTGACGTACTCGCCGCTGGCCCCCTCAGCCCTGGCCTCGAAGCGTCCATCCGGCGAAAGAGGCTCACCTTCTACCTGGGCAACCGGCGTGGCCGCAATCAGCGCCTCGTATTCGTCCGCCTCCTCCGGCGTTTCCGCCGGAGCCTCTGTTTTCGCCTCCTCCGGCGGCATTTCCGACATCTTCGCCTGCCCGCAAGCCGCCAGCAGCAGCACCAGCGCCAAAACGCCCAGCAGTCTTTTCATGCTCCCCGCTCCTTTATAATAATATTATATCAGCAGTATACGTCCCGCCCGCTCCGCTGTAATCTCAAAACGGTAACATTTTTTTACAACCCGTTACGGAAAATTTTGTTTTGGGTATTGACAATTCCCCTCCGCATGCATATAATAACAGTTGCGTTCCAAAGACAGCAGGTGGGCTTTGCCTGTAAATCCTGCCGAGGGCGGCAAATGTGTATTTGCTATGCGTCCTTGTGCCTTCGCGGACACAGGGGCGTTCCTTTTTTTAGCACGCGCATTCCCATTCCTATGGAGGTGAAAACAACCATGCCTAANGNGNAAGTCTTATCNGAGAAGCAGNCCATCNTCGCCGAACTGACCGAGAAGATCCAGAAGGCCACCGCAGGCGTCATCGTCGACTATAAGGGAATCACCGTCGAAGAGGATACCGCCCTGCGCCGGGAGTGCCGTGAGAACGCGGTGGATTACGCCGTTATCAAAAATACGCTGCTCCGCTTCGCTTTCAACAACACCGGTCTGAGCGATCTGGACGATCTGCTCAACGGCACCACTTCCCTGGCGCTGTGCGATGATCCTGTGGCTCCCGCCCGGGTCATGAACAACTACGCCGAGAAACTGAAGGACAAGTTCGAGATCAAGGGCGGCTTTATGGACGGCAAGCCCGTGGACNTGGCCACCATCAAGTCCCTGGCCTCCATCCCCGCTCTGCCCGTCCTCCAGGCCCAGGTCCTGGGCACCATGCTGGCCCCCATCACCGGCCTGGCCGTGGTCCTGAAGCAGATTGCCGAGAAGCAGGGCGCGCCCGCCGAAGAAGCCCCCGCCGCCGAGTAAGCGGCCCCCCATCCTTTCATAAAAATTTACTATCAGGAGGTTCCATACAATGTCTGAGAAAGTTACCGCCATGATCGAAGAGATCAAGGGCCTGACCGTTCTGGAGCTCAGTGAGCTCGTCCACGCCCTGGAGGAGGAGTTTGGCGTTTCTGCCGCCGCCATGGCCGCTCCCGCCGCCGGTGGCGCTGCTCCCGCCGCTGAGGAGAAGACCGAGTTCGACGTGGTCCTGACCGGCTTCGACGCCGCCGCCAAGATCAAGGTCATCAAGGTTGTCCGCGAGATCACCGGCCAGGGCCTGGCCGAGGCCAAGGCCACCGTGGAAGGCGCTCCCGCCACCATCAAGGAAGGCGCTTCCAAGGACGACGCCGAGGCTCTCAAGAAGCAGATCGAGGAAGCCGGCGGCAAGGTCGAGCTGAAGTAATTCCGCTTATCCGCACATTCAAAAGAGGCCGTGGCAGTCCGCCATGGCCTCTTTTTCCCTTCCCGCCGGGTCCGGCGGCATCACCAGCGGCCCAGGCCGCGGAAAGAGGGCTCCCATGCGCATCATGGCCATCGACTACGGCGACGCCCACACCGGCGTCGCCATCTCCGACCCCACCGGATTCCTGACGGGCTTTACTACTACCATCACCGCCTACNGGCCGGAAACGGTGGCGGAGCAAATCACCGCCCTGGCCCGAGAGCACGGCGCGGAGGAACTGGTGCTGGGCCATCCCCGGAACATGGACGGCACCCGGGGCCCCCGGGCCGAGAAAGCGGAGGCCCTGGCGGAGCTGCTCCGGGAGGTCTCCGGCCTGCCGGTGGTCCTCTGGGACGAACGCAGGACCACCATTGACGCCCACCAGATTCTCTTCAACGCCGGAAAAAACGGCAGACAGCGGAAGAAGACTGTAGACGCCGTAGCGGCGTCCCTAATCTTGGAGGGCTATCTGACCTATAAAAAAAGCGCCGGTCGATAAAGACATCGACCGGCTGCTTTATTATCTGAATGATGATTAAAATACGCCTTGCGCCATCATGGCGTCGGCCACTCTCTGGAAGCCCGCGATGTTGGCGCCCGCCACCAGGTTGTAGCCAAGGCCGTACATTTCTGCGGCCTCCACGCTCATGCTGTAAATCGTGTCCATGATCTGGTGGAGCTGCTTGTCGACCTCTTCCTCGGTCCACACCAGCCGCTCGCTGTTCTGGGCCATCTCCAGGGCGGAGGTGGCCACGCCGCCCGCGTTGACCGCCTTAGAAGGAGCCACAATCACACCGGGCTGCTCCATCAGGAATTTCAGCGCATCGTTGGTGGTGGGCATGTTCGCCACTTCGATATAGTATTTCACCCCGTTGGCGGCAATTTGCTTCGCCTGTTCCATGTGCACATCGTTCTGCATGGCGGAGGGCATGACCACGTCCACCTTCACGCCCCAGGGCTTCTCCCCCGCGTGGAACTCCACACCGAACTTATCCGCGTAGTCCTTCACCACGTTCCGCCCGCTGTTCCGCATCTCCACCAGATAGGCGATCTTCTCCGCCGTGGCCACGCCGTCGGGATCGTACACATACCCGTCGGGACCGGACAAGGTGACGACCTTGGCCCCCAGCTCCGTGGCCTTCTTGCAGATGCCCCAGGTCACGTTGCCGAAGCCCGCACAGGCAATGGTCTTGCCCTTTAGTTCCTCGCCCTCGTGCTTGAGGACATTCTCCAAGTAGTAAACTGCGCCAAAGCCCGTGGCCTCGGGACGAATGAGGGAGCCGCCGTAGCTGAAGCCCTTGCCGGTCAGCACACCGTTCTCGAACGCGCCCTTCAGGCGGCGGTATTCGCCGTACAGGTAGCCGATTTCCTTGGCCCCCACACCCATGTCTCCGGCGGGCACGTCCACGTCGGGCCCGATGTAGCGGTACAGGGCCTGCATGAAGCTCTGGCAAAAACGCATGATCTCCGCGTCAGATTTCCCGGCGGGGTCGAAATCGCTGCCGCCCTTGCCGCCGCCGATGGGCAGGCCGGTGAGGCTGTTCTTGAAGACCTGCTCAAAGCCCAGGAACTTGATAATGCCGGGGTACACGTTCTTCTGGAACCGCAGGCCGCCCTTGTAGGGGCCGATGGCTCCGTTGAATTGGCAGCGGTAGCCAATGTTGGTGTGCCAGGTGCCGTCGTCCGCCATCCAGCAGACCCGGAAGGTAAACATCCGCTCCGGCTCCACCATGCGGGTCAGCAGATCGGCCTTTTCATATTCAGGGTGCTTCTCGATGACGGGCTCCAGAGAGGACAAGACCTCCTCCACCGTCTGGACAAACTCCGGCTCGTTGGCGTGCCGGGTCTTTACATGCTCGATGACACTGGAAAGATAGGCGTTCATATAAACATCCTCCTCTAAAACATAAGGTATCCGCAAATCCCCCCTAGGGGTGTTGCTTTTAGTGTAACATTTACGGCGAAAATAAACAAGGGCCCAATCCAAAATCCGGAGAAATTTTTTTCCGATAATTCAAAAAATGCCGGAAAACCTTTGTACATAATGTCCATAAACTCCGCCCGTGCCGGGAAAGGGACGCCGGACGCTTGATTTTCCCGGGAAAGCTTCTATAATAGCGGTGAAGGCCCGTCCGGGCCTGCGGCTCTTCCGCCTGATTCCTAAAAACCCGGAAACCCTTGTGCCGCAGCGGCCGCAACCAACGGTTGACAAAGTTCCACCCGCCGCGTTCTTGCTTTTTTCGGTAAAGCGGGCTAGCATAAGGCCAACTCAAGAGAAAGCGAGAGGATTGCATGAAGACATTTTCTGAAAAACTGCTGGAGCTCCGCCGCCGGGAAGGCTTATCCCAGGAGCAGCTGGCGGACCGGCTGGGGGTGACCCGGCAGTCCGTCAGCAAATGGGAGAGCGGCGCGGCAGCGCCGGAGCTCACGAAGCTCGTCGCCCTGTCGGAGCTGTTCTCCGTCAGCGTGGACTATCTGGTCAAAGACCGCCTGGAGAATCCCGAACGCCCCACGGAAGCTCCGCCTCCCTCCACGGCAAAGCTGGAAGAGCAGATAGAGGAAATTTCCCGGTTCTTCCGGGCCTGGACCTGGGAAAGCAAGGCCACGCTCTTTGGCCTTCCATTGATTTCCATCTGCTTGTCCTTCCATCCCCATATGCTGCGCAGTCGAAAAACTGCCCGGGGCATCATCGCCATCGGAAACATCGCCGTCGGCGTGGTGGCTCTGGGGGGCCTCAGCGTGGGTATTTTCAGCATCGGCGCATTCTCCGTGGGGGCCCTTGCCCTTGGGGCTCTGGCTTTCGGGCTGGCGGCATTGGGGCCGGTAGCCGCCGGTCTGCTGGCCTTCGGCCCAGTGGCGCTGGGCCTGTGGTACGCCGGGGGCGTGGCCGCCCTGGGCGGGAAGATCGCCGTGGGCGTGGCCGCCGTCGGGGAAACCGCCGTGGGTTACGACGCCGCCGGAAAGCACGTTCTCCTCTGGGGAAGCGGCCTGACCCAGCCGGAGGTGGAGGCGTTCCTGCTGGAGCACCACCCCAGCCTCTGGAAACCGCTTTTGAAGCTGCTGGCCGTCTTCGGGGCGAACATCAAATGAGAATGACGCGCGGAGGTCAACCCTCCGCGCGTCATTTCTTTCCCAGGACCTCCCGGCGGACAAAATCGAAGGCCGCATCCTCCCCCTCATCCCGGAGGATTATCAAAATCTTTTCCAGCAGCGCCGCCGTACGGGGATGAAGCAGAAGCCGCCGCCCCTTCCCCCGCTCAAAGAACTTGTAGGGATGTCCGGTGTCAAAATTCTCTCCCTGGTAGACCTTGCTGGCGGCCAGCCGGTCGCAGAACATCTCCGCCACGTACTTGGGCGGCATCTCCACGCCGCCGATGCCGCTGCCGTCCATCTGGTAGTCGGTCCAATATTCAAAATGGTGCTTGTTCCGCCCCTTGTGGTGGAGCCAGGCAGCGCTGCATCCCTCCTCCCGCCTCTGCTGGTCGTTGGGGCTGTGGTCCCCCTGGAAGTACTTTACCCCCGGCCAGAACTCCACCGGGGAGTACTTCGACAGGTCGTGAGTCAGCCCCTGCCAATAGAGCCCCAGCCGGAAGCAGTGCTTCCGCACCAGGGCGCGGTGACGGTTCACGGTTTTCAAATGCCCCCAAAAGTCCATACTGCGTCCCCTCGGTCTGGTCGTTTTTATAAAGCCTACCGGTTTTCCTCAAACACAATGGCAGAGGGATATTTGCTTTGACTTATCTCCGACTTTACTTGGATGACTCGTTCCAGATCCACGCCGTACAAATTGGCAATCGCAATGGCATAGTACATGACATCCCACACTTCTTCGTCAACCGTACCGCTGATTTCTCCTTTGTCCACCGCCCTGAGCCCTTTCCGCATCGCCCGGGACAGCTCACCCACTTCCTCCGACAGCTTCAAAAAGTAGTCTTTCAGCAATTCCGGCTTATAATCTTTTTTTCTGATATATTCCTGCAAATATCGAACCGAGATGTTTCCATCCATACAGAGTCCCCTCTTCCGTGCGGTTTTCCGGCGTCCCCAAAGCCTGTTTTCTGTATTGTACCACATCCGGCGGAAAAAGACGAGGAAATTCTGCATGGAATCTCCGCCGGCGCAAACACTAATTTCCGTCAAAAGAAATGGGGGGATGGGATGGACGCCGCGATTTTCGACTGCCCCATGGAATGGGTGCGTTTTCTCCCGCCGGGAGTGTGCCCAATCCGGCGGGACAGGGAGCTGACAGAGCATATCTGGCCCCTGCTGGCTCTGACGCCGGAAGGCTGCCAGGCGCTGGCGGAGAGCCAAGCCGCAAGCGGGAAAATCGCCTGCCGTCTCCTGCTGGCTCCCGGAGAACTCCAGGCCCTTCCTCCCCGCCTCCAGGCGGAGACGGTAATTTCCTACGGCCTCTCCCCTCGGGACAGCCTTACCCTTTCCAGCTTGAGATCGCCGGTGCTCTGCGTCCAGCGGGCCCTTCCCCGGCCGGATGGGCGAATCATTGACGCGCAGGAATTCCCGCTTTCGTCTCTCCCCGGCCCGGCGGAAGTAATACTTCCTCTTCTGGGGCTTCGCCTGTTGCAGATGCCACTGACAGAACCGCCTTTCTTATGGTAAATTTTCAGCAAAGAATGGAGGTACTGTCATGGCTTGGTATGGTTGGCTGTTGTTGCTGGCGGTTCTGGCAGTTCCGGCGATCATCTGCGGATTTCTTTACTCCGATAAGAGCGGAGCCACGCACTGCATCGGCTGCGGGGAATGCGTCCGAACCGGGGAATGCGTGCTTCTGAAAAACCAGAAGAAGTCCCTAGATAAAAAGCCTCAGGATTCACCTTAACGGTCCTAAAAGCGAACCGGAGAAAACTGCGCGCAAAAAGCACGCCGCGGAACATGTCCCGCGGCGTGTTCTTTTTTTCACCCCTCAGCCCTTGACGGACCCTGCGGTGACACCCTTAATGATGGATTTTGAAAGGAAGATATAGACCACCAAAACCGGGAGAATTGCCAGGAGGATAAACATGTACACCTTGCCCAAGTCAAACTTGGAGTAGTCCGCCGCCCGGAGCTGGGCAATCATGATGGGCACCGTTTTCAGCTCCGCCCTGTCCAGCAGCAGGGCGGGCAGGAAGTAATTGTTCCAGGACTCCACGAAGGAGAAAATCATCTGCACCGCCAAAGCCGGTTTCAGCATGGGCAGAATGATGCGGTTGAAGGTATAGAATTCCCCGGAGCCGTCCACCCGGGCGGCGTCGATAATTTCCATCGGAAGAGTGCTTTCCATGTACTGCTTCATATAGAAAAACACGATGGGGGCGGCGATGCCGGGGAGAATCAGGGGCAGATAACTGTTGGTCAAATGAAACTTGTAGCAAAGCTGCACAAAGCCCGCGGCGCAGACTTGTTTGGGAATGACCATCACCGCCATAATGAAGGTAAAGGCCGCCCGTTTCAGCCGGAATTCATAGGCGTGGAGACCGCCGAAGCACCCACAGGAGGTAGACCCACAGGGCGGCTATCGCCAGCAGAAGAAAGGGACTCACACCGCTCCTCCTCTTTTCCTGCGCTGGAACAGCACCCCGGCCGTCACGCCGCAGCAAAGCGTCACGCCCAAAAGCGCTCCGGAGGAAGCGCCGGAAATCGTAATCCAATCTCCAAACCGGCCGAACCGCGCCTCGATGGTGCGCAGCTCGTTCACCGTGCAGCCCTGGCGCTCCGCTATCGCCTTCAGATCTAAATCAAACTCCATCTCGTCACAGAGCCTGTCCCCGTCTATTTTTACCTTCATTGTGCCGAATATCTGCTTCTCCGGATCGCCCAAGGTACGCCCGTCACAGATGAGAAACGTATGTATTCCGGGCTCAAGCTTTGTATACTCGTTGACGCTGTATCCGTCCTCCGTAATCATATGGGGATAGAAATTTCCCTCTTCAAAGAAGCTTTTGTACTCCCGGTCACCGTTAAACGCGATTTCAATGTCCGCCAGGAAATCCCCGCCCCAGGAGTTCAGATGCTCCGGCATGGTGGTCGCCACATGCCCCTAGAGGATGCCGTCCTCAAAATACAGGGTCCCCTGGCTGTCCGTGTCCTCGGCCTGGCTGCCGGGGGTGGCGTATTGAATGATGCTGTGGGGGTAGGCATTCCAATCATCATAGGCGCCGTCAATCTCAATTCCGGTAAAGCTGCCGCCCGTTCCGCCGCCGCCCTGCAAATCGGAAACCCCGGAGATGGCGGGCTCCTCCTGATAGAGGCCGAAAGACACGGTCTTCTGGTAATATGGCAGTTCGCCGGCGGGAATCCGAATCTCCCACTGCCTGCCCACATGGCGGGCCTCCGCCCCCTTCACGCCGTAGACGGAGCCTCCGTTTTCCTTTTTCAGCTGGAACTTCAGCGCCCGGCCCAGGTCCGTCGTGATGACATAGTTGCCGGTGCTGTGGGACCCTGCCGACGCCGCGTCGCCGCCCGGCGTCTCTTTGATGTAAATGTAAAGATCGCCGTCAAAGATGAAGGCGGCGCTGTCCAGGTTGTTATTGACGGTGTTGGAATCCCGGATGGGGACCTTCCCCACTGCGTCCCAGTCGGAGAAATCTCCGTCGATGACAATGCCGCGGTAGACGGGCTCTTCCTTAGGAAGCTCCTGCCCGTCCAGCACCGGAAGGCCGGACACAGGCACAGGCTGACCCGCCCAGCCCAGGGAAAGAACGCACCCCTCNCCGGAAACATGGACGGCGGGAATCATCAGCTCCACATAGTACGGCGCGGCGCTCTGCCCGTTGGCCAGGTTCTCCACCGCCATCTCCGCGCCGGGAAAAACCTGGGCCAGGTCGTCCTGGGCAGCCTGCCGCGTAACTCCGTCCTGGGTAATGACAATGGGATTCCACTTGTAGTGCGTGTCGTAGGGCGTTTCCGCCGTTCCGGTATAGCATACGTACACATTTCCCTCCAGATCCCGGGCCGCCTTCCAGCTTTCAATCTTAGGATTTCCATGGTCCATCCCCGGGACCATTGCCCAATCCTCCAAAGAGCCGTCCAGCGTAATTCTGCCCTGGGTATCGGCGGAGAGGAACGCTGCCGGAGCCTCCGGCCCCTCAGGCGGCAGTTCCCCGATTTCCGCGTCCTCCGGCGGCGCTTCTTCCGGCGGGCCGCCGGTTTCCCCGCCGCCCTCCGGCGTTTCAGGACCTATCATATTCTCCGGCGGTTCCCCCTCCCCGGCAGTTCCGGCGCGGGTTCCGGGGAGACGTCTTCCTTCTCCCCGTCTTCCGGCAGTCTGAGCTCCGGAGCAGACTCCGCCGGACCGCCGTCCTCCGCTCCGTTTCCGGGTTTTTCAGGTTCCGGCGCAGACTCCGCAGATCCGCCGCTTTCCGCGCCGCCCTCCGGCGTTTCCGGCTTCAGCGCGGGCTCCGTGGGATTGCCGCCCTCCGGCTCCCCGAATTCCGGCGGCGCTCCGGAATTGTCGTCCTCGGGCGCAGACCCATGGAGTCCGTCTTCCAAACCGCCGGAGGACGCGGGAAGCTCCTCTTCTTCGACGGCCAGCGCCGCCACCGGAAGCAATGCCGCAAAAAATACCAGCGCCGCTCCAAGTGCGAACACCTTCAACCGCCGTTTTTTCATCTTGACCTTCCCCCTTGAATCTCCGCCAACGCTTTGAATCTGCCGGCAGCGGGCCTCGCTTTCCGGAGGACCTCATGCTCTGTCCAAGGCCTCTCTACGAAAACTCTATTTTATTGTTATAGCGAACAATGTCGAAATTATCAAGCTTTTTTAAAAAATTAACGCTTTTTGCCTGAAAAAGTGCAAAAATGGAAAAACAGCTTTTTCCATTTTTTCTTGATTCCGACAGCAAGGGGGCGCTTATTCCTTCTTTTTTTCCATTTTTATCCGGTTTTTAAAATCTTTTAATTTCTTGCGCGGTAAATATCACTAACCGCCATTTGGTAAAAATAGTTAATCTTTTGAAAAAATCCTGCCGCCTGCCTCCGCCGCGACCTTTTTCAGCCGCGATCGGAACAACGCGCTTTTATGCCCGTACGATCCTCCCTGACAGCCAAATCTTATCCGCCGTTCTTTCCGGACCGGCGGGACCTTGGCCGCAGGTTCTTTTTCCCGCGGGAAAAAACTCAAATCTCCCCATTGACAAACGCCGGGAATACGATATAATAACTACGGTTCAAAAAGCCAAACGCCGTGAAAAAGCCAGCCCTGCGAGACGGTTCCTCAGCGAGAGGGGGACGGTGAAAGCCCCTCGTCCACGCCGCAAGGCCGCCACTTTGGAGCGGTCCGCGAAGAGCGGAACGGCTCATCCCCGTTATCGGATGGCTCAAGATGTCCCCTTTTATCCGGGGATAATTAGGGTGGTACCGCGAAGCAAGCCTTCGCCCCTATGCCGGGGCGGGGCATTTTTATTTTTCCCACATCATTTCAATATTGGAGGAAGAAACACATGTCACACCCCTACCACGGCCTGAACGAGCTGCGGGAGATGTTCCTCAGCTACTTCGAGAGCAAGGGCCATCTCCGCCTGCCCAGCTTTTCCCTGATCCCCCCCGCCAACGACGCCAGCCTGCTCCTCATCAACAGCGGCATGGCCCCCATGAAAACCTGGTTCACCCGGGAGGAGGAGCCTCCCCGGAACCGGGTCTGCACCTGCCAGAAGTGCATCCGCACCGGGGACATTGAAAACATCGGCAAAACCGACCGCCACGGCACCTACTTCGAGATGCTGGGCAACTTCTCCTTCGGCGACTACTTTAAAAAGGACGCCATCCCCTACTGCTGGGAGTTTTTAACCAAGGTTGTCGGCCTGGAGGAGGACCGGCTCTACCCCTCTATTTACCTGGACGACGACGAGGCCTTTGAAATCTGGAACAAGGACATCGGCATTCCCGCCGAGCGCATCTTCCGCTTCGGCAAGGAGGACAACTTCTGGGAGCACGGCGCGGGCCCCTGCGGCCCCTGCTCCGAGGTCTACTACGACCGGGGCGAGGAGCACGGCTGCGGCAAGCCCACCTGCACCGTGGGCTGCGACTGCGACCGCTATATCGAGGTTTGGAACAACGTCTTCTCCCAATTCGTCAACGACGGCGAAGGACACTATGAGGAGATGAAAAACAAAAACATCGACACCGGCATGGGCCTGGAACGGCTGGCCTGTGTGTGCCAGAACGTGGGCTCTCTCTTCGACGTGGACACGGTGATGAACATCACCAACAAGGTCTCTGAAATCACCCACGCCCACTACGGGGAAAGCCACAAAACCGACGTAAGCCTCCGGGTCATCACGGATCATATCCGCTCCTCCGTCATGATGATCTGCGACGGCGTGCTGCCCTCCAACGAGGGCCGGGGCTACGTGCTCCGCCGCCTCCTCCGCCGGGCGGCCCGTCATGGGCGGCTGCTGGGCGTGGAAAAGCCCTTCCTCTTCGACGTGGTGGACACGGTGGTCCGCGAAAATGAGTCCGCCTACCCCGACCTCCGGGAGAAGCAGGGCTATATCACCAAGGTCATCCGCACCGAGGAAGAGAACTTCGCCAAAACCATCGACGGCGGCATGCGGATTTACAACGACCTCCTCGCCGCCCACAAGCAGCGGAACGAAACCGTCTTCTCCGGCGCAGACGCCTTCAAGCTCTATGACACCTTCGGCTTCCCCATTGACCTGACTGCGGAGATGGTGGAGGAAGCGGGCATGACCGTGGACCGGGACGGCTTCAACCAGCTGATGGAGGAGCAGCGGGTCCGGGCGAGAAAGGCCCGGGAGGCCCTGGGAGACCTGGGCTGGGCCGGTATTGAGTTCGGAAGCGAGGTCCCCGCAACGGAGTTCGCGGGCTATGAACAGGACCGCATCCCGGACGCGAAGGTGGTCGCCATCGTGGCCGAGGGAGAGCTGGTGGACGAGATCGTCGCCGGCGTGGAGGCGGCCGTCGTTCTGGACAAGACCCCCTTCTACGCCGAGATGGGCGGCCAGACGGCGGACCACGGCGTACTTCTGGCCGGCAAAATGGGCTTCGAGGTCTTTGACGTGCAGAAGAACAAGGGCGGCAAGTTTCTCCACTCCGGCCGGATGACGGAGGGCGTGCTGAAAGTCGGCGACACGGTCTGCGCCCAGATCGACCCGGAGCGCCGCAAGGCCATCCGCCGGGCCCACAGCGCCACCCACCTGCTGGACGCGGCGCTGAAAAAGGTCCTGGGCGGCCATGTGCATCAGGCGGGCTCCCTGGTGGAGCCGGACCGCATCCGCTTTGACTTCACCCACTTCGAGGCCATCACCCCGGACCAGCTCAGCGAGATTGACCGGCTGGTGAACGACGCCATTCTGGAGGGGCTGCCCGTGGTGACGGAGGTCCTGCCCATTGAGGAGGCCAAGCGCAAGGGCGCGGTGGCCATGTTCGGCGAGAAGTACGGCGACGTGGTGCGCGTGGTGGAAATGGGCGATTTCTCCATGGAGTTCTGCGGCGGCACCCACCTGGACAACACCGCCAAGGCCGGTCCCTTCCGCATCAAGTCCGAGGGGTCTGTCGCCTCCGGCGTGCGCCGCATCGAGGCCACCGTGGGCAAGCTGACCCTGGAGACAGTGAACCGGAACCAGCAGATGCTGTTCCACGCCGCCCAGATGCTGAAAACCTCTCCGGCGGAGCTGGAGGGCCGTATCGAGCAGCAGCTGGCCGAGACCAAGGAGCTGCGCCAGGCCCTGGACAAGTTCAAGGCCGAGGCCTCCCTGGGCGAGGCCCGGAACTTCCTCATGAGCGCCAAGGACGTGAAGGGCCTCAAGGTCCTCACCGCCCAGCGGGACGGTCTGGACGCCAACGCCCTGCGGAAGATGGGCGACTTCCTCCGGGACAAGGAGCCCGGCGTGGTGGGCGTCATGGCCTCCGTCAACGACGGAAAAATCACCTTCCAGGCGGTCTGCGGCAAGGAGGCCGTGGCCCGGGGCGTGAAGGCCGGAGACATCATCAAGGCCATCGCCCCCGTCTGCGGCGGCAAGGGCGGCGGAAAGCCGGACAGCGCCATGGGCGGCGGCACGGACGTTTTGAAGCTGGACGACGCCCTGGCCATGGTGGACGACTTCGTGGCCGGGAAGCTGAACTGAGAAGCTGAGCTGAAAGGAGTATTCCCATGCTGATTGAATTTGACAAGATGGAGCCCCAGATCATCCCCCACATGCGGGGCGGCGAAAAGGAAGTACAGGCCAGAATGTACACCGACCCGCAGAACAAGATCATGCGGGGGCGACTGATCCCCGGCGCCTCCATCGGGACGCACACCCATGAGACCAGCAGCGAAATCATCTATATCCTCTCCGGTAAAGGAAAAATCCTTTACGATGACGGCTGCGAGCCGCTGGAAGCCGGAAGCTGCCACTACTGCCCCAAGGGCCACGCCCACAGCCTGAAGAACTACACCCCTGATGGCGGCGAGGATCTGCGGTTCTTCGCCGTTGTGCCGGAGCACTGCGCGGAATGACGCTGCCTAAGGACCCGGCCATTTTGCTGAGCTGCGTTAATACCAAGCTCCGGGACGAATACCCCAGCCTGTCCGAGCTCTGCGCCGCCCTGGACGCGGACCGGGCGGAACTGGAATCCACACTGGCGGGGCTGGGCTATCACTACAGCCCCAGCCGAAATCAATTCATCTAATTCTTCACACAAAGGAGGTTTTTCCATGTCCGACTGCCTATTCTGCAAAATCGCCGCCGGGGAGATCCCCAGCAATAAGGTCTACGAGGACGAGGTCTGTTACGCCTTCCACGACATCGCGCCTCAGGCTCCCACCCACTTCCTGGTAATCCCCAAGGCCCACATCGGCTCCGTCTCCGAGGTAACGGCGGACAACAGCGGCGTGGTGGCCCACATCTTTGAGGTCATCGCCAAGCTCTCTAAGGAGCTGGGCCTGGAGAGCTACCGGGTGGTCTCCAACATCGGCGAGCAGGCGGGCCAGAGCGTCTTTCACCTGCACTTCCATGTCCTGTCCGGCCGGGATATGACCTGGCCTCCGGGCTGATTTCGTCCAAAATCTGCGGATTTTGGACGAGGAAAGCTTGCACTCCCCTGCGCGCACTCAGCCCCCACCCGCTAAGGCGGGTGGGGGCTTCGCACACTTCGGGGAGTGAGATGGGTTTTTCATGACGCGCATGCCGTCATGAAAAACGGATTTCCATTTCTTTCGCCGCCCCCCGGGCGGCGAAACTCCTGCGGAGGGCTTTTTTACGGGCTGACGCCCGGTTTTTCGTCGCCAGCTAACGCGCCGCCGGGCATCTCCAGGGCCCCGCTGGGGCCGGAGGCGGAGGGGCCGGCGTTCTTTGTCTCGGAGGGACCTCTTGAGGGCTCCGTCTGGGGCACCGTCGGCACCGCGGCGGGCTGGGTCTCCTCCTCTTCCCCGGTCTGCTCCCGGATATAGGCCGCTATTTCATCCAGAGTCTCCGCTTCTGCAATCTCCTCGTAGGTGCCCCGGTCGAAGGTCAGGCCATTTTCCGTATCCGCGAAAACATAGCGGCTCCCTTCACTCAGATAGAACTCCGCAAGGTCGGCGTAGCAAAAATAGCGGTCCCCCTCCCTCCAGCCGGTGTCCTGACCCGTTCGGATGGGCATGAAGATGGCCTCACCGCCCACGTCCAGGTCCTCCAGGGCCCCGGAGATGGAGGTGGACATATAGCCCCTGGCTCCCAGCCAGAGAAGGCTGTAGGTCTCCCCCACTGTCAGGCCGCCTCGGATGGAGTCTGTAACCTCAACGAGGGCGCGGGTATAATAGTGCTCCATATCCCCAGCGTCCGGCTCTACCATAAAATAGTGCAGCTCCCGGACGGTTCCCCGGAAAATCACCGTATCCTGGGCGAAAATCTCCTCCGGGGACAGCCAGGCAAGGCAGGACGACATGCCGATCATCTCATCGCCGCTTCCCGGGCCGCTCAGCTGGCCGATCTCCACGCCGGCGGAGTAGTCGGGATGGGTAGGCCGGTTCGGATTGTCCGTCCAATAATCGGAGCCGTCCAGCCCCCCCGCCGCTGTTTCGCCGCCGGAATCCGCCTCCCCGGGATTGAACGGCCGGACGGCGGCTTTCCAGACGTCGGGGTCCTCGCCCGCTTCAGCGCCCGGATTGAAGCTCTTGACGATAGCCGTCCATTTCCAGTGGTCCGCCTCCCGCAGTTCCGGTGCCGCGGCCACCGTCACCACCAGCGCCAGGCACGCCGCCAGCGCGCCGAAGCGCCGCCAGGGGTGGATTTGCTTTTTCACGATTTCCGCCGCCTCGATTTGGTCCTCCCGGACCTCCCCCACGGCGCGGAACAGTTCTTCTCTGGTCATAGGTCATAGCCCTCCTTCCTCAGATGCTCCTTCAGACCCCGCCGGGTCCGGTGGAGCAGGGATTTCACTTTGGATTGGCTGTACCCCGTCCCGGCGGCGATCTCCGCCACACCGTCGCAGTACCAGTACCGCCGCAAAAACACCAGCCGGGCCGCCGGAGACGCGGTATCCAGAAAGCCGGAGATGGCCTCCCCCAACCGGCGAAAATCGAAGTCCTCCTCCAGCGGCGTGCCGCCCACACAGTCCCCCAGCTCCTCCAGCACCGCCTCGAAGCCGCCGTCCCGCCTCTGGGCGCTGTTATAGTCGTAGCGGTCCAGCGCCGTGTTTCGGGCGATGCGGCCCAGAAAGGGCGGCAATCGGGCGGGCTTTTGGGGCGGCATGGCGTTCCATGCCCCCAGCCAGGTGTCGCTGAGGCATTCCTCCGCGTCCCGGCCGTCTCCCAGCACCCGGCGGATGATCCGGGAGCAGTAAGCGCCGTATTTCTCCGCCGTCCGGCGGATGGCCTCCTCTGAACGCGCCCAGTACAGGGCGATGATGTCCTTGTCCTCCATGAAGTGGGTCCCTCCTTTGAAAGCCGCTTTCACCTATATAGTCGGAAAACGGTGGCCTCCGGTTGCGTGGAAGGGCAAAAAAACAGGCGGGGATGTTTCCCTGCCTGTTTTTCGCTTACAGCATATCATCCAGCGAATAGCGGTGGAGCTTCCCCGGCAGCTCCTTACTGCGGGTAGCCAGACCCGCGGCGTAGCCGGGGAAGGTGTCCAGCGGGTAGTAGTACTCCCCCGGCTGGAGCGGGGACTCGGAGCGCATAATGGTGCCCACACCGTTTCCGCTGCGCTTTGCCCGGGCCTCCCGGCGGACCCAGATCTGGAAAAAGGCCTCCTCCGTACTCACATGGGCCAGGCGGACCATCATCCGCTGGCCCACGGGGCGGACACGCTCGATGTCCACGCCGATCTCCTGGTCGGAAACCCCCACCAGCACCGCGCCGCTGGAGTGGCTGATGTTGAAGTGCACGTCGGGATATCCAGGAAAATAGGGCTTCCCCAAGCGGCCCAGGGCCACCTCCGGCAGTTCCTTCCAGCCGTACTTCTGCCGCAGGGCCAAACACAAAATCAAATAGGCGCAAAGGGGCTCCCTCTGCTTCTCCACTTCCTTCATGCGCAAAAGGCGCTCCCGGCGGTCCGGGGGCAGCAGGGGCAGGATGGCCTCCCGCTCCGGCTCCGACAGGGGGCGCTCCATCCGGGCCGTCCACAATTCAATGGGCATGGCGGTCCTCCTTACTTCGTTTCTCTCCCTTATTTTAAGCGCTTATCCCCAGCCTGTAAAGCCCCCGCCGGAAAGTTTTAAAAAAATATCGAGAAAAAAAGAGGAAAATCAAAAGCGGCGGCGTATATAAAAACATCACCGGAAAATCCGCCTTCCCAGGCGTTCTCACTTTTTCGGTATGACCAGAGCAGATTTTGGCTAAACTGACCGAAAGGAGGGGGCGGGCTATGGCGTTTCCCCAAAGCTTTTTGGACGAGCTGATGTCCAGAAGCGACATCGCGGACGTAGTAGGCAGCTATGTCCAGCTCACCCGCAGGGGCTCCAACCTCTTCGGCCTCTGCCCCTTCCACAGCGAGAAAACCGGCTCCTTCTCCGTCTCGCCGGACAAGCAGATTTACTACTGCTTCGGCTGCAAGCGGGGGGGCGGCGTCATCAACTTCATCATGGAGGAGGAAAACCTCCCCTTCCCCGACGCGGTGCGGTTCCTTGCCAAGCGGGCGGGGCTGGAGGTGCCGGAGGAGGAGAGCGACCGGGAGGCCGGACGCCGCCGCCAGCGGCTTTTGGATTTGAACCGGGACGCCGCCAGGTTCTATTACCGCCTCCTTCAGCAGCCGGAGGGCCGGGCTGTTCAGGAGTACCTGGACCGGCGGCAGATTCGGAAAGGCACTGCCAAAAATTTCGGTATGGGGGCCTCCCTGGACGCCTGGGACGTACTGCTGAACGAGATGACCGCCAAGGGCTACAGCAAGGCCGAGCTGCTGTCCGCGGGGCTCATTGTGGACAACAAGCGGGGCGGGTTCTACGACAAGTTCCGAAACCGCCTTATGCTCCCGGTTATCGACACCCGGGGGGACGTGGTGGCTTTCGGCAGCAGGGTGCTGGACAAGTCCGAGCCCAAGTATATGAACTCGTCGGAAACCCCGGTGTACAGCAAGCGGCGCGTTCTCTACGGGCTGAACCTGGCGAAGAAGAGCAAGCGGCCCAATATCATCCTCTGCGAGGGAAACCTGGACATTGTCACCCTCCACCAGGCGGGCTTTGACAACGCGGTGGCCTCCATGGGCACCGCCCTGACGCCGGAGCAGATCCGGCTCCTCTCCCGGTTTACCAAGGAATTGGTGCTGTGCTACGACAACGACAACGCCGGGAAAATCGCCACGGAGCGGGCCTTGCAGTTGCTCAACGGCTCGGAGTTTTCCGTCAAGGTCCTTCAGCTTCCCCGGCGGCGGACCGGGGACGGGGAGCTTGTAAAGCAGGACGCCGACGACTTCATCAAAAACCAGGGCCCCGCCGCTTTCGAGCGGCTTCTGAGCGGCAGTGAGAACGGCGTGGAGTTCCGCTTGGCCCAAGTGGCCGGGAAATATGATCTGGACAGCGACGAGCAGCGGGTGGCCTACAGCCAGGAGATCAGCGAACTGCTGGCCTCCCTCCCCGGGGCGGTGGAGCGGGAAATCTACGCCGCCCGGGCCGCCGAGACCGCCCGCATCACCCCCGACGCCATGAAGCTGGAGGTCCAGCGGGCCTGGAAACGGAAGGCCGCCAGGGAGAACCGGGCGGAGCTCCGAAAGGAGCTGAACCCCGCCGTTCAGTCCCAGCCCCAGGAACGGGCCCTGCGCTATGAGAATGTGCGCTCCGCCCGGGCGGAGGAGGGCGTGCTCCGGCTGCTGCTCTTGGACGACAGCCTCTTCCCTGCCCAGCCGCCCTTGCAGGAAGCGGACTTCTCCTCTCCCCTGCTGGGCCGGGTCTTCGCCCTGCTGTGGCGGGCGAAGGAGGCGGGCCGGGCCCCCGCCCTGCCCGCCCTGGCGGCGGAACTGACGGTGG
>NZ_CAJMXG010000006.1:0-36657 GCF_905219725.1 Oscillibacter sp. CU971 | reverse complement strand
TGCGGGGCCTCCGCCGGGGGGATGTCCGGCTCCTCCGGGGGCGGGGGCACCGTCTTTCCACCGCAGCCGGTGAGGAGGAGCATGAAGAGCAGGGCGGCAAACAACCGTCTTCTCATTTCAGCGCCTCCGCTTCCGCCAGCCACACGGCGGCCTGCGCGTCGCTGGGCATCCGCCTCGTCGGAAGAAATTCCGCTCTGCTCCGTCCCCGCCTTCCGGCGAGGACTCCGCACGCTCCATTCCTTCCTCCTCTCCCCACTCGAACCGCTTCGCTGGGTTCGAGCGGGGGCCCCTTATGGGCGACTGGCTTCTCATTTTCTCTCATTTCAGTGCCTCCACTTCCGCCAGCCACACGGCGGCCTGCGCGTCGCTGGGCATCCGCCAGNCGNCACGGGGGGACAGGGACACGGTGCCGATCTTCGGCCCGTCGGGAAGGCAGTTCCGCTTGAACNGCTGGGTGAAGAAGCGGCGGTAGAAGGACTTCAGCCATTTCAGGATGACCTCCCGGCTGTACTTCCNCCCCAGGGCGTGCTGGGCCAGGCGGAAGACCTTCCCCGGGGCAAAGCCCCAGCGGATGATATAATACAGGAAAAAGTCGTGAAGCTCATAGGGCCCCACCAGGTCCTCCGTCCGCTGGGAGATTTCCCCCTTCACGGCGGCCAGAAGCTCCGGGGAGACGGGAGTGTCCAGAATGTCCTCCAGCACGTCGTGGAGCTCCGGCTCCTCCCCGGCCCGGGAGAGGTAGCCCACCAAATGCCGTACCAGGGTCTTGGGGATGGAGGCGTTGACCCCGTACNTGCTCATGTGGTCCCCGTTGTAGGTGCACCAGCCCAGGGCCAGNTCGCTNAGGTCCCCGGTGCCGATGACCNGGCCGCCGTGCTCATTGGCGATGTCCATGAGCACCTGGGTCCGCTCCCGGGCCTGGGCGTTTTCATAGGTGACGGAATGGTCCTCCGGGTCGTGGCCGATGTCCCGGAAGTGGCTGCGGACGCTCTGGGAGATGTCCACGGTCCGCAGGGCGGCCCCCATCTGCTCCGCCAGGAGGACGGCGTTGTTCCGCGTCCGGTCCGTGGTGCCGAAGCAGGGCATGGTAACGGCGATGATGTCCGACAGGGGCCGGTCCATCATCTTCATGGCAAGGCCGGTAATCAGCACCGCCAGGGTGGAGTCCAGCCCACCGGAGAGGCCCACCACGGCGCACTTCGCCCCGGTGTGCTCCAAGCGCCGCCTGAGGCCCAGGGAGGCCAGGAGGAGGATTTCCCGGCACCGCTCGTCCCGGTCCTCCTTCCCCTCGGGGACGAAGGGCATGGGGGAGACGTGGCGGGTGAGCTTGGTTTTGCCCTCCGTCAGGGTGAAGGTCTCCCCGCACCCCTCGTTTCCGGAGCCCTCCCCCAGGGACTGGGTCCGCCGGCGCTCGCAGGCCAGGCGCTGAACGTCGATTTCCGACACCAGCAGCCCCCCCTCAAAGCGGCGCTCCGCAAGCAGGGCTCCGTTTTCCGCGATCATCTGGTGGGCCCCAAAGACCAGATCCGAGGTGGACTCCCCCGCCCCGGCGCTGGCGTAGACATAGCCGCAGAGGAGCTTGGCGCTCTGCATGGTCACCAGCTGGCGGCGGTAGGCGTCCTTGCCCACCACGTCGTTGCTGGCGGAGAGATTGCCGATGATGGCGGCCCCGTCCTTGGCCATCCGGACAGAGGGGGAGTCCGGGGACCAGAGGTCCTCGCAGATCTCAAAGCCCAGCACCAGGCCCGGCACGTTTTCGCACCGGAAGACCTGGCCCGCCCCGAAGGTGACGAACTCCTGGCCCAGAAGGGGCAGGCTCTCCGCCTCCGCCGGGGCCGGGGCGAACCAGCGCTTTTCGTAAAACTCGCCGTAATTGGGCAGATGGGTCTTGGGAACCACGCCCAGAATCCTCCCTTTTTGTATTATAACAGCGCAATTATACAATTCGTTATGGACCCGCAGGGGCATTCCCACCGCCGCCACCACTTCCAGGTTCCGCGTGGCCTCCAGCACGGTTTTCAATCCCTCCTCCGCCTCCCGTAGGAGGGCCTCCTGATAGAAAAGATCGCCGCAGGTGTAGCCCGTCAGCCCCAGCTCCGGCAGGACCAGGACCTTGACCCCCGCCTTCTCGGCGGAGCGCATCATTTGAAAGCTCTGTTCGGCGTTGTAGGCGCAGTCCGCCAGGCGCAGCTTGGGCGCGCCGCAGGCCACGGAGATGAATCCGTCCTTCATACTTTGAACCTCCCGTATGGAATTGTTGACGGATCTATTTTATACTGTTTGTCCGGGTTTAGCAAGGGGGGACAAAAAAGCGGGACGGCCTTGCGCCGTCCCGCCGTTTATGAAAGCAAAGCCGCCCCCNCTCACCGGGAGGCAAAGATATCCGCCGCCAGCAGGCCCTTGATCAGGTTGGACACCCGGCCGCAGGCGGAGGCCTGATCGTAAATCGGGGAGAGGTCCTTGTATTTGGGACTCCCGTCGAAATTCCGCTCCCAGGACAGCTCCGTGCCCCATTTTTTCAGGGANAAGGCCCACTGGTCCAGCTGGTTCAAGGGANTTCCCGACCACTGGCTGCCGCCGCTCAGCAGCGTCTCCCGCATGTCTTTCGACAGCGGAAACGGATTCTCTTTATCCCCCAAAGGTATAAGATGGAAATCTACCCGCGTCCAGGTATAATCCGTGTCGCTGACGGCCCCCATGGCGTTCAGCTCGTGCATCAGGTCCATCCACTCCATCTTGGAAATGGAATTGGGATTGCTTTTCAGCCGCTGCAAGGTCTTCCTCGCTCCATCGGTGAGATTAGAGACGATCTCCTGGTTCCTGCCGGAAAGAAGGTCCGAAAAGTCCACCGAGGGCCCGTCCGGGTTCACGCCCGCGGGCTTGTACTTTCCCCATTCCGAGGTGGGAATTCCGGTGTTGTTGACAATGTATTTGACTCCAGCATCCATGTTCCGTCCTCCCCTTCCCCCTTAAATCCAGCCCCGGGCCATGGCCTCGGCTCCNGTGATGAAATCCGGGTGNTCTTCCTCCCGAAAGTCCTTTGCCCAGGAGAGGATATCCTCCAGACTGCGGAAGCCCACCATGGGGGCCTCGTCAAAGCCGTGAAGCCACGCGGCTTTGGAATCCGG
Source organism: Oscillibacter sp. CU971 (assembly GCF_905219725.1). Taxonomy (NCBI): domain Bacteria; kingdom Bacillati; phylum Bacillota; class Clostridia; order Eubacteriales; family Oscillospiraceae; genus Oscillibacter; species Oscillibacter sp. CU971. The sequence continues at coordinate 33,529 of NZ_CAJMXG010000006.1, read as the reverse complement.
GTCCGCAGAAGTCTCCACAATTCCGGCTTTCATATCGATGGCGATCAGCGTGGTGCCCTCGGCACAGCGCAGGCCCTTTTCGCTGAGGATGCCCAGCTGCTTCATGGTATCCAGCGCGTCGTAGATTTCAAAGGCGGACAGGTCCCCGGCGTAACGCTCCCGGAGAAACGCCAGATTCTCCTCCGTCCAGCCCTGGGAATCCGGCAGGGCGGCCTCCGGCTGTCCGGCTTTCCAGGCCCGGTAGTCCTCCATGAACTGCATGTAGACGGAGTCCAGCATCCCGCCCGGCGGCAGCTCCCGCATCATTTGCCTCTGGCGCTCCACATCCAGATACCCGGCGAAGGCCGTTTTCCCTCCGGCCCTTCCCGCCCCGTCATAGGGCGCGGCGTTCCGGTCCGCCCCCCCTGCCCGGTTCACAAAAGCCGAATCATATGCTTGCAGCCTCATTTTTTGCGCGTCTCCTTTTTTCGTACTCCTTTACCATAAATTTGTATTCCTTTACGAACAGTTTATCGGCAGGAATTTCCCTTTTGATAAGAGATTTTTCTTTGCGAAAACGAAAAACGGGCCGCAGAGCGGCCCGTCTTCCGTGTGTGTTTATTTTAGGAGGGAGAAAACGCATCGGGCTGGGAGTACCCTTTGCTGATTCTTACTGTACCCAAAACTTTTTGCAAAATTATGAGATTCCTGTAAACAGTTTATGAATGTTAGGCCTTGTTTGAAAATTGGCGGAGTGCCGGATTGGGGCATATTTTTTTGCCAGGCAAGGCGATTGGACGCAGGAATCCTGACGGATTTCAAGTCCAATCAACGCAGTCCTGGCGGAAAAAGATGCCCAAAGACGGCGTTCTGCCTTTTTTCAAACAAGGCCTAAAGCCTCACTTAAATTTCCGGCTCTCCGCCACGGCCATTTCGTCGCAGCGGTTGTTGAATTCGTTTTCCGCGTGGCCCTTCACCCAGTGGTAGCGCAGGGTGTGAGTCTCCGCCAGGTCCAGCAGGCGGCCCCAGAGGTCCGGGTTCAGGGCGGGCTTTTTGTCGCCTTTCACCCAGCCCCTGGCCCGCCAGCCCTTGGCCCAGCCCTTGCTGAGCCCGTCGATGACATATTTGCTGTCGGACCACAGCTCTACCTCACAGGGCTCCCGCAGGGCCTCCAGGGCGGTGATGACGGCGGTGAGCTCCATGCGGTTGTTGGTGGTCTGGGCCTCGCCGCCGGAGAGCTCCTTTTTGTGCTCTCCGTACATCAAAATGGCCCCCCAGCCCCCGGGGCCGGGGTTCCCGGAGCAGGCCCCGTCGGTGTAGATCGTAACCGTCTTCATAGGCGCTTACACCGTCTCCTCANANGAGGGCGCCTCTCCGGAAGCGGGCGCTTCCTCCCGATCTGCCAGGGCCATGGAAATCACCCGGTCCCCTTCTTCCTTGAACCGCANGACAATCACCCCCNGGGTGGAGCGGCCGCACTGNTTGANGGCCTCCACCGGCGTGCGGATTAAGATGCCCGCCTCCGTCACCAGCAGCAGGTCCTCGGACCCGTCCACCACCTTGATGCCGACCACCTGCCCGGTTTTCTCCGTCAGCATATAGTTCTTGATGCCGTAGGCGTTCCGCTTTGTAATCCGGTACTCCTCCACCGGCGTCCGCTTGCCGTAGCCCTTTTCCGTGATGGTGAGGACGGCCTTGCCGCTTTGGGCCCGGGCNGCGCCCACCACGTAGTCCCCTTCCCGGAGCTTGATGCCAAGCACGCCCACGGNGGTCCGGCCCATGGGGCGCACGTCGTCCTCGTGGAAGCAGACGNCCATCCCGTCGTGGGTGGCGATGAGGATATTCTGCTCCCCGTCCGTCTCCCGGACNGTAATGAGCCGGTCGTCCTCCGTCATGCTCAGGGCCCGGATGCCGTTGTTGCGGAGGTTTTTCAGGCTGCCCGCCGGCAGGCGCTTCACCACGCCGTTCCGGGTGACCATGAAGAGGAAGCGGCCGTCGTCCTCAATGGACCGGGTGTGGACCATGGCCTGGACCCGCTCGCCCTGCTCCNCCTGGAGGATGTTGACAATGTTGGTCCCCTTGGCGGTTTTGCCGGAGACGGGAATTTGATAGCCCTTCTTCCGGTAGACCTTTCCGGTGTCCGTGAAGAAGAGGATATAGTCGTGGGTGGAGGCGGTGAACACGTCCGCCACCGCGTCCTCCTCCCGGGTGGTGATGCCCTTCTTTCCCATGCCGCCCTTGGACTGGGCNGCGNACTCGCTGACGGGGGTCCGCTTGATATATCCCGCCTGGGTCAGGGTGAAGACGCACTGCTCCTCCTCGATGAGGTCCTCGATGTCGATTTCGTCCTCCACGTCCTGGATTTCCGTCATTCGTTCGTCGCCGTACTTCCCGGCGATGGCGGTGAGCTCCTCTTTCAGAATCTGGCGGACCAGGGTCTCGTCGGAGAGGATTTTCTGGAAGTAGGCAATGCGCTCTTCCAGCTCCTTGTACTCGTTTTCCAGCTTCTCCCGGTTTAAGCCCTGGAGGGAGATCATCCGCATGTCGCAGATGGCCTGGGCCTGTACGTCGTCCAGGCCGAAGCGGGTCATGAGGTTTTCTTTAGCGTTATCATAGCTGCTGCGGATGACCTTGATAACCTCGTCAATGTGATCCTGGGCAATCAGCAATCCCTCCAGCAGGTGGGCCCGCTCCTGGGCCTTTTTCAGGTCGAACCGGGTGCGGCGGATGATAACCTGCTCCTGGTGCTGGATGTACTCGTCCAGGATGTGCCGCNGGGACAAAATCTTCGGCTGGAGCTTGCCGTTCACCTCCACCAGGGCCAGCATGTTAATGGCAAAGGTGGTCTGAAGCTGGGTCTGGGCGAAGAGGCGGTTTAAGACCACCTGGGGGTTGGCGTCCCGCTTCAGCTCAATGACAATGCGCATACCGTTGCGGTCGGACTCNTCCTGGATGTTGGAAATGCCCTCCAGCCGTTTGTCCTCCACCTGGTCCGCCATGTTTNTAATCAGNNTCCGCTTGTTGACCTGGTAGGGGATTTCCGTGATGATGATGCGGGTCCGGTTCTGGCCGAACTCCTCAAATTNATGCCTCGCCCGGATGGTCACCCGGCCCCGGCCGGTGGCGTAGGCCGCCCGGATGCCGGAGCGGCCCATGATGATGCCCTTGGTTGGGAAGTCCGGGCCCTCCATGTGCTGCATCAAATCCGTCAGCGTGGCCTCGGGGTCGTCCAGCANATGGATAACGGCCCCGATAACCTCCCGGAGGTTGTGGGGCGGGATGTTGGTGGCCATGCCCACGGCGATGCCGGAGGAGCCGTTTACCAGGAGGTTCGGGAACCGGGAAGGCAGGACCTTGGGCTCCTTCCGGGTTTCGTCGAAGTTGGGGTCCCAGTCCACGGTGTCCTTCTCGATTTCCCGCAGCATCTCCTCGGAGATTCTGGCAAGGCGGGCCTCCGTGTAACGGTAGGCCGCCGGGGGGTCGCCGTCTACGGAGCCGAAGTTGCCGTGTCCGTCAATGAGCATATAGCGCATGGAAAAATCCTGGGCCAGGCGGACCAGGGCGTCGTACACCGACTGGTCGCCGTGGGGGTNGTAGCGGCCCAGCACGTCGCCCACGGCGGTGGCGCACTTGCGGAAGGGCTTGTCGTGGGTGAGGTTATCCTCGTACATGGCGTAGAGGATGCGGCGGTGGACGGGCTTGAGGCCGTCCCGCACGTCCGGCAGGGCCCGGCCCACAATCACGCTCATGGCGTAGTCGATATAGGATTTCTCCATCTCCGGGACCAGGGGGGACTCCACGATCTTCTGGTCCGGAAAGCGGATTTCCTCGGGGTCGTATTGGGGTTTCTTACTCATCTGCTGTTACCCAGCCTTTCCTTAAATCAGCTCTCATACACAAGGTGGCACGAATCCAATCCGCAGTCGGCCTCCTCAGCCAAACGAACATCCGCCGCCTGGAGATTGTACCACGCAATATCAACCGGGTCGGGATAGCCGGAGGCGTATTCTGACGCGGGGATTTCTATATTCTCTCTTGTCTCAATCTCAAAGACATAGGTCTCTCCCACCTCAAGCTGCTCCGTAAATTTTCCGGCGCACATGATAAAGGGCGTGCTTTGAAACAATTCAACCACCGCCAGCGGCGACGCTTCACCCTCAAGAATCAGGGCCCGTACCGTGGCCGTAAAGCTGCCCTTCAGGGTCACCGTCATCGGTTCGGTTCCGTCCCGCAGCTCCTGGAGTTCCGCCTGTGTCTCTTGAAGTTCTTCCTGGAGGGCGTCCCGCTCGGCACAAGCCGCGTCGTATTCTTCTTTCGAGACGCCGCCGCAGCCTGTCAACAGCAGGGCCAGGAGCAAAAGCGCGCTTATGATTCGTCTCATTTCCGTACCCTCAGTAGTCCAGATTCACCACATACTGTGCGTTCTTCTCAATGAACTCCTTCCGGGGCTCCACCTTCTCCCCCATGAGGATCGTAAACGTCTCGTCCGCCTTCACCGCGTCGTCCAGGGTAATCCGCCGCAGGGTCCGGGTGGCGGGGTCCATGGTAGTCTCCCACAGCTCGTGGGGGTTCATCTCGCCAAGGCCCTTGAAGCGGCTGATTTCCACCTTGGCGCCCGGATTCCCTGCCCGGAGCTCGGCGGAAACGCGNTCCCGTTCCGGTTCGTCATAGGCGACCCGTGTGGNCTTGCNCCGGGTGAGCTTAAAGAGGGGCGGGACGGCGGAATAAACATAGCCCTGCTCAATGAGGGGGCGCATAAAGCGGAAGAAGAAGGTCAGAAGCAATGTCCGGATATGGCTTCCGTCCACGTCGGCATCCGCCATAATAATGACTTTATGATACCGGAGCTTGTTGGCGTCAAACTCCTCCCCGATGCCCGCCCCCAGGGCGGTGATGACGGGCTGGAGCTTGTCGTTTCCATAGACCTTGTCCGCCCGGGCCTTTTCCACATTCAGCATCTTTCCCCAAAGGGGCAGGATGGCCTGGAAGCGGGAGTCCCGCCCCTGGGTGGCGGAGCCTCCGGCGGAGTCGCCCTCGACGATATAGAGCTCGGTCAGCTCCGGGTTATTCTCGTTGCAGTCCCGGAGCTTGTCGGGCATGGCGGCGCCGCCCAGGGCGGTCTTGCGGCGGATGGATTCCCGTGCCTTCTTGGCGGCCTCCCTGGCCCGGGAGGCGGTGAGGGCCTTGTCCAGAATCATCCTTCCCACCTGGGGGTTCTCCTCCAGGAAGGTGTCCAGCTTCTCCGCCACGATGTTGTTTACCAAAGTGCGGATTTCGCTGTTTCCAAGCTTGGCCTTGGTCTGCCCCTCAAACTGGGCGTCGGTGAGCTTTACGGAGATGACGCAGGTAAGGCCCTCCCGGCAGTCCTCGCCGGAGACCTTCTCGTCGTCCTTGAGCATCTTGATTTTTTTGCCGTAGCTGTTCAGCACGGTGGTCAGGGCCCGCTTGAAGCCCTCCTCGTGCATGCCCCCCTCCGGGGTGTGGACGTTGTTGGCGAAGGAGAGGATNGTTTCGCTGTAGCCGTNGTTGTACTGTAAGGCTACCTCGGCAATGGAATCCTCCCGCTGGCNGGACATGTAAATNACCCCGGGGTGGAGGGCGTCCTTGCTCTTGTTGAGNCAGGTGACAAACTCCCGGATGCCCCCCTCATAGCACATGGAGTCCTCCTGCTCTTTTCCGGGACGGAGGTCCACGGTGTTGATGCGGAGGCCCGCGTTTAAGAACGCCTCCTCCCGCATGCGGGTGTGGAGGATGTCGTAGCTGTAAACCGTATCCTCGAACATCTCCGGGTCCGGCTTGAAGGTGACGGTGGTGCCGGTATGNNCCGTTTTGCCCACGATTTTCATCTCCTGGGTAATAGGGNCCCGGGAGAATTTCATCTCATAGATCTCGCCGTTTTTGTGGACCTGGACCGTCAGCCACTCGGAAAGGGCGTTGACCACCGACGCGCCCACGCCGTGGAGGCCGCCGGAGACCTTATAGCCCCCGCCGCCGAACTTGCCTCCCGCGTNGAGGATGGTATAGACCACCTCCAGGGCGGGCTTTCCGGTCTGGGCCTGGATGTCCACGGGGATGCCCCGGCCGTTGTCCACCACGGTAATGGTGTCCCCGGGGTTAATCTGGACCAGGATTTCCGTGCAGAAGCCCGCCAGGGCCTCGTCGATGGCGTTGTCCACGATCTCATAGACCAGGTGATGAAGGCCCGAAGCGGAGGTGGAGCCGATATACATGCCGGGCCGCTTCCGCACGGCCTCCAGGCCCTCCAGAACCTGGNTTTCNGAGGCGTCGTACTCGTTGGACGCGTCGACCGCGGTGGAATTTAAGATTTCATTGTCTGCCATATANTTCTNCTTTGCTGNTCTTTTTCTTAATAAGAAAAAGAACCAAAAAGAATTTTATCCCGCTCTGCGGTGCGGTGTTTGTCTTGCCCTGTCACACGGCAACGGAGAGCTGCTTTACGGAACTTATTTTTTAGAGCGGAAAAAGCCGGGCNGGAACCACCCCTTTGTGGGGCCTGACCCCCTGGTCAGGCCATTTTCCGGCCGCTNCCCATGGCCCGGTCACAGGACCAGTCCCCCAGGGCCGGACAGGCAGGATTTTCCTCCAGCCCGCCTTTCCCCACTCCCGGTAAACGATTGGAATACTTTCCTTCAAAGCCGCATAGGCTGTCCCATCACTCCAGCTTNCCGCTCTCCNCCCGCTTCCGCANGNCTCNGGGGCTCAGGGGGCTCAGGTACACAATCTGCTCATGATACGGGTGGTCACAGACCACGAAGGACCGGGGCAAATCCCCGGAGATATCCAGCACCACGCCTTCTTTTTCGGCGGCGGCGAGATAGTCCCGGGTCCGCTTCTCATAGCTGCATTTGTCCAGATCGAAAATTCCTATAATCCGGCGCTGGGGAATGATTTCGTTTTGCCCTAAGTGCAGATACATAGCCGCTATTCATCCTTCCACAAGCCGTCCCGGAGCCAGGCAAACCACCGGCGGTGAACCTCGCTTCTTTGGGCCCGTTCGTTGTCCCAGTTTTCATAGGTCCTTCCCCTCTTGGGGGAATAGAGCTTGTAATACGCCCCCTCCTCCGGGCCCTCCTGGAGATAAAAGAGGCCCTCCTCCTCCCGCCAGCCCGCAAAGACGACAGACCCGCCCTCATCAAATAAGGCGCTGACAGTCAGGGACTCCACACTCTCCGCGTCCAGGTATTTCCCCGCCGCCTCCGCTGCGCCGGGGTCCTCCCAGGCATGGATGTCTCCGTTTTCCCCGCCCTCCAGAAGCTCCCGGACAGAGGAGACCGCAAGCAGCTCCGCCAGCATGGCCCTGTCCTCCTCCGTAATGGAGACCTCCGGCGTTTGGCGGAGAATCTTCTCCGTGTCCTTGGAGGTAATGGAAAGCTCCTTGCAGGAATAGCGGAGCTCCATATAAACCTCCACTCCCAGAAGGACCAAAAGCAAGATGATTAAAAGGCTGTATCCGGCGTTTTTCTTCCCTTTCATTCAAAAATCCTTCCNTGTTCCACGTGAAACACCCTGCCGCCCAAGAGATTCGGCAATCGGTCCTCTTCACAGCAGGTAATAAACACCTGTCCCCCCGCAATGCGGTTCAGGACGAATTCCTGCCGCCGGGGGTCCAGCTCGGAAAGCACATCGTCCAGAAGAAGCACCGGGTACTCCCCCGCCGCGTTTTTATATATCTCCCGCTCCGCCAGCTTCAGCGCCAGGGCGGCGGTCCGGGTCTGGCCCTGGGAGGCGTACTGCTTTGCCTCCCGCCCGTCGATGCCCACGAGAATGTCGTCCTTATGGGGCCCGGAGAGGCACAGGCGGGAAGAGAGCTCCGCCTCCCGNTGGCCCTCCATATGCCGCCGGAGCTGTTCCGTCAAAATACCGATCTCCGCGCCGGGGTCCTCTATAGAGGTTACCGTCTGATACCGGAGCTCCAGCGTTTCCCTTCCCCCGGAGCATTCCCGGTGGCAGGCGGCGGCGGCTTCCGCCAGGCGGAGGCAGAACTGATGGCGGTACCGCACCAGCGCCGCCCCCAGGCGGACCATCTGCTCGCTGAATTCCGGCAGGGCCTCCAGCAAACCGGGCCGCTGGTCATAGTCCCGGAGGATGCGGGTTTTCTGCTCCCTTGCCCGCTCGTACCCCGCCAGGGCGGCGGCGTACCGGGGCCGGAGCTGGCACAGGGCGGTATCCAGGAAGCGCCGCCGGGCGGCGGCTCCCTCCCGGATGAGGAAAAGGTCCTCCGGCTGGAACAGCACCGTGTGGAACNNGTCTCCCAGGGNCGCGTTGGTCTTTACGGGGACCTGGTTGACGGTGAGCTTCCGCCGTCTCCCCCGGAATAAATCCGCCTGGACCTTGAATTCCCGGTCCCGGGAATAGACCCGGGCCAGCAGCCGGGCGGACTCCTCCTGAAAGCCGATCATCTCCCGGTCCGTCCGCGCCCTTGGGGACTTCCCCCGGGAGAGGTAGGCGACGGCCTCCAGAAGGTTCGTCTTTCCCTGGGNGTTCTCGCCGCAGACGACGTNGCACCGGGGGTCGAAGTCCGCCGCCTGGCGGGCGTAGTTCCGAAAGCCCTCCAGTTCCAGGCGGTCAATTTGCATAGGTTACGGTCATCACTTCTCCGGCGAAGGAAACCTTGTCGCCGGGCCGGATTTTCTTTCCCCGCTGGACGCAGGGCTCCCCGTTGACCAGGGCTTCCCCGGCCTGGACGCGCTCCTTGGCCTCGCCGCCGGTCTCCACCAGACCCGCAAATTTCAAAAGATCCTGGAGCTTGATAAACTCCGTGGTAATCGTGATTTCTCTCATATACGCCTCACTCCGCGTTTTTCAGCCGGACGGGCAGGACCATATAAAGGAAGTTGTCCTTGTCATCCGTGGGCACGATGATGGCGGGGGACACGCCGGTGTTCAGCTCAATCCGCACCGTCTCCGCCGGGGCGTAGCGCAGGGCTTCCATCAAATAGCGGTTGTTAAAGCCGATTTCCAGGCCCCCGCCGTCCCCTTCCAGGCGGCACACGTCCTTGGCCTCGCCGTTGCCGGTCTTGGCGGAAAGAAGCACCCGGTTTTCCTCAAACCGGCAGCGGACCGGGCTTTTCAGCTTGTCGGAAATCANTACGGACANCCGGTCGATGCTCTCAATCAGGGCCTTGGCCTCCACAGTGACGGCAATGGGGTTGTTTTTCGGGATGGCGTTCCGGTAATCCAAAAATTCCCCCTCCAGACGGCGGCAGATAAGCTCCACGTCCCCCACGGTAAAGAGGATATGCCGCCGCCCCAGGGTGATTTCCGCCAGATCCTCCACGTCGCCGCAGATGCTCTTGACCTCGTTCAGGGCGGGGCCGGGGGCCACGAAGGAAAAGGCCCCTCCCTCCAGCTTTTCCAGGGGCTCCTTCCGCACCGCCAGGCGGAACCCGTCCACGGCGGCCATGGTGAGGCGGCCCTCTCCGATTTCAAAGAGGGCCCCGGTGTGGACCGGGCGGCTCTCGTTGGTGGAGACGGCGAAGGCCACCTCCTCAATCATGGCCCGGAGGACCCTTCGTTGCATGGAAACGGCATACTCGNCCTCNANCTCGGGAAGGTCGGGGTAATCCGCCGCGGAAAGGCCGGGGATATCAAAGTCCGCGTCGCCGCAGAGAAGGCGGACCTGTAATTTTTCATTGGAAATAAAGGTAACCGTATCATCGGGCATCCGGCGGATGATGTCGNCGAAGAGCCTGGCGTTGAGCANGATTTCGCCTTTCTCCTCCACGCCGGCGGAGACCTTCGCCCGGATGCCGGTCTGCATGTNGTAGCCGGAGACGGTCAGNNCGTCCTCCCCGGCGTGAAGCAGCAGTCCCTCCAGGGCGGGAATGGAGCTTTTCTGTGCGACCGCGCGGCTGGTGACGGAGATGGCATTTTGAAGCAAAGCTTTCTCANAGCTGAATTTCATAAGGGGACCTCCTTTGCNCCCGAAGGCTCTTTTTAAAAAAGAAAACAATATAACGTAGGGGAAGTAGTCGTAGGGGGCGGTTTTGTGGAAAAAGAGAAGAATCCCAGCGGCGGCAAGGGTTTCCGCCTCCACAGCCTCTGTTGAAAAACAGGGCGCTTCTCCACGCCTCTTGTCGAAGGGTGTTTTTTCCACAGGGAAGTTTTCCCTTTCCACCGGGAAATGTGGAAATCCGTCAGTGCCGGGACGTGATGTTGGACTTCAATTCCTTCACCATTTCGGCGAAGGCCGGGTCTTTTTTCATCTTCTGCTCCACCTGGCGGATGGAGTGAATGACGGTGGAGTGGTCCCGGTTGTCGAAGAGCTGGCCGATGTTGTCCTGGNANNNGTTCGTCATGNCCCGGATGAGGTACATGGAGATCTGCCGAGCCTCCACGGCGGCGCGGACCCGCTGCTGGCCCTNTACCACGGACTCGTCCAGCTGGTAGTAGCGGCTGACGTAGGTCAAGATGCCCTCCGGCGTGGGANTGTACTCGTTGCTCCCCTTTAAGATGTCCTGCATGGCCCGGTCGACGGTGGCCTCGTCCGTCTCCTTGTCCAAAAGCTCCTTATAGGCCAGGACCTTGTTGACGGTGCCTTCCAGCTGGCGGACGTTGGCGGTGACCTTCTGGGCAATCTGCACGGCGATTTTGTCCGGCAGATTCATGCCCAGCAGCGCCGCCTTGTTCTTCACGATGGCAAGCCGGGNCTCAAAATCNGNCGGCGTTACGTCGGCAAGCAGGCCCCACTCGAAGCGGGTCCGCAGCCGGTCGTNCAAAAGCGTCATTTCGGAGGGGGGCCGGTCCGAGGTCAGCACAATCTGCCGCCCGGACTCGTAGAGGGTGTTGAAGGTGTGGAAGAACTCGTTTTGCACCTGCTCTTTTCCCGCCACAAACTGCACGTCGTCCACCAGCAGCAAATCCGCCTCCCGGTACTTGGCCCGGAATTCGCTGCCCCGGTTGGCCCNGACCAGCTCCACGAACTCGTTGATGAACTCGTNTCCTTTGATGTAGACGATTTTAGAGGCGGGGTCGTTTTTCCGGATGACGTTGGCGATGGCGTAGAGCAGGTGGGTCTTGCCCAGGCCCGAGTCCCCGTAGATGAGAAGGGGGTTGTAGTTCTGGGCCGGGTGCTCGGCAACGGCCATGGACGCGGCGTGGGCCAGCTTGTTGGAGGGGCCCACGACGANGGTGTCGAAGGTGAACTCGGCGTAAGTGAAGCGCTCGGACTGGCGCTTGGGAGCGCCGCCGCCCCGGAACTCCACAAGGCCCGCGTCGTCCAGAATCTTTACCTCGAAGTCGGTGGAAAAGATGTCGTGGAGGGCGGCCTTGATGTTGTTGAGGAACAGGGATTCCAGGTATCCCCTTTTGAAATCGCTGGCGCAGTGGAGGTAGCAGGCGCCGCCTTTGATGTCCACGATGCTCAGCTCGTCGAACCAGGTGGAGATGGTGGTCTCGGAGAGCGTCCCCCGGAGCTGGCGCAGGACATTCTCCCAAATGTCGGTAATGGAGTTCAAAAAGGAAACACCTCTCTTTCAAATTTTACAAAACATTTATTTATTATAACAGAAAAGGAAGCGTATGGCAATACATATTCTAATAATAAGCGGAGGATTTTAAACAGGGAAACCCCTCCAAGGGACCGCGGAAAGGGACGGCTTCCCTGGAACGGGCTTTTTTCCGCGTCAGACCGCTTCTTGACATCACCGGGAGATTCTCTTATAATATTTTTGTGCGGCATGGATAATTTTGCCGACGGTCAGGAAACGAACCTTGTCAAAATCCATCAAAAAGAACAAGGAACGTTCATCAAAGGAGGAGCATCGCTATGGACTTCATGAAAGAATATGAGAAATGGTTATCCAGCCCCGCCCTGAGCGAGGCGGAGCGGGCCGAGCTGGAAGCCATCCGAAACGACCCCAAGGAAATCGAATCCCGGTTCTACGGACCCCTGGAATTCGGCACCGCCGGCCTCCGGGGCACCATGTACACAGGGCTCCACAATATGAACATCCACGTCATCCGCTGGGCCACCCAGGGCTTTGCCGACGTCATNTGCGCCGAGGGCGAGGAGGGAAAGAAGCGGGGCGTGGCCATCTGCATNGACTGCCGGAACCACTCCCTGGAGTTTGCCCGGGCCGCCGCCGGGGTCTGCGCCGCCAACGGCATCCATGTGCGGATCTTCGAGTCCCTCCGCCCCACCCCGGAGCTGAGCTTTGCCGTCCGNGAGTNCCGCTGNCANGCGGGCATCAACGTCACCGCCAGCCACAACCCCAAGGAATACAACGGCTATAAGGTCTATTGGCAGGACGGCGCCCAGCTCCCCCCCCACCATGCCGACGCCATCGCGAAACGCCTGAGCGAAATTGACATTTTCAACGACATCAAGCGCATGGACTATGACGAGGCGGTCAAGGCCGGGCTGATTGAGGTCCTGGGAGCCGGGACCGACGAGAAATTCCTCTCCAACGTCATGGCCCAGGTCAACGACAAGGCCACAGTTGAAAAGGTGGCGGACCGCTTCAAGATGGTCTATACCCCCTTCCACGGCACCGGCCACAAGCTGATTCCCGAGGCCCTGGGCCGCCTGGGGGTAAAACACCTCCTCTGCGTTCCCGAGCAGATGGTCATTGACGGGGACTTCCCCACCGTAGTCTCCCCCAACCCGGAGAATCCCGAGGGCTTCTACCTGGCGGTGGACCTGGCCAAGAAGGAGGGCGCGGACTTCATCCNGGGNTCCGACCCCGACGCCGACCGGGTGGGCATCATGGTCCGCACCAGGGACGGCGAGTTTAAGGTCATCACCGGCAACCAGACCGGCGTGCTGCTGCTGGACTACCTCATCGGCGCGAAGAAGCGGGCGGGCACCCTGCCGGAAAAGGCGGTGGCCCTGAAGACCATCGTCACCACGGAGATGGCCCGGAAGGTGGCGGAGGTCAACGGCCTCCGGTGCTTCGACACCTTCACCGGCTTCAAGTNCCTGGNGGAGAAGAAGGACAAGCTGGAAAACAGCGGCGAAGGAAAGGTCATCTTCTCCTATGAGGAGAGCTACGGCTATATGCTGGGGGACTNCGTCCGGGACAAGGACGCCGTCACGGCGGCGCTGCTGCTGACGGAGATGGCCGCCTGGTACGCGGACCAGGGGAAGACCCTGGCGGACGCCCTGGATGGCCTGTATGAGAAGTACGGCTATTACGCCGAGCACACCTACAACCTGGTCATGCCGGGCCTGGACGGCCTCAAGGACATGGCGAACCTGATGAAGGGCCTCCGGGAGAATCCCCCGGCGGAGATTTCCGGCGTGAAGGCGGTCCAGTTCAAGGACTACTCCGACGGGTCCGTGGTGGACTGCGCCACCGGGGCGAAGAGCGCCATGGAGCTCTCCGGGTCCAATGTGCTGCGCTTTGAGATGGAGGACGGCACCAGCGTGATTGTCCGGCCCTCCGGCACGGAGCCCAAGATCAAGGTCTACATCCTCACCCAGGGCAGGGACGCGGCGGACGCCCAGGCCAATGTGGATAAATACGGCGCTTGGGTGAAGGGCCTGCAGAAATAAGAGGAACTCTCCCAAAAAACGGAAAACCTGGAATGGCCCGGCGGCTGTCCGCCGGGCCTCAGGCTGTCGAAAAAGTGTTTTCGCCAGCCTGAGCAAGTTTTCAGAACTTTAAAAAAGTTCCGAAAACTTCTGATTAAAAACGAAAGGAACCCTTCCTGGGTTCCTCTCGTAACTCTCCTNCTTCCCGTCGGNGATGGTTTTTACGNTTTTCGACACTCTGAGGGCCCGGCGGCTGTCCGCCGGGCTCTTCCTTCTTTTTCCATATGTAATTTGACGAAAATTTAACCATCAATTTGGCAGTGAAGCATAAATGTGATTTTGCCCAAAATTTCTGTTGTATTCTGCCGCCGGGTGTTGTATAATTCATATATTGGACGCTTGCGGCCCCCCAGGGCCCGCCGGAATGGCAAAAAAGGAGGCATCGGCTATGGGAATGACCGTCAAGCAATTCAACAGCTATGTGCGCTTTATCCTCTCGGCGCTGAAAGACATGCTGGAGGAGACCGACGAGGAGAAAAAAGCGGCCAAGGAGAAAGAGCTGATGGAGAACCTGCAAACCACATTGGAAGACTGAAACGAAGGAGTGGAACGAATCATGAGCTATTCTGTACAGACCATCCGCAANGTCTGTCTGCTGGGGCACAGCGGCAGCGGCAAGACCGCCCTGGCCGAAAGCCTGCTCTACATGACCGGCGTCATCGATAGAATGGGCCGGGCCGCCGACGGCAACACCGTCTGCGATTACGATCCGGAGGAAACCAAGCGCCAGATTTCCCTCTCCCTGGCCATGGCGCCCCTGGATTACAAGGGAAGCCGCATCAACCTCATGGACACCCCCGGCGCCTTTGACTTCGCCGGAGAGGCCATGGCCGCCCTCCGGGCCGCCGACGCCGCCATCATCGTCTGCTCCGCCAAGGACGGCGTGTCCGTGGGCCTGGAGAAGGCGTGGAAATACTGCGAGGNGCGGAACATGCCCCGCTTCATTTACATCTCCAAAACCGACGAGGACAACTCCGACTACAACGCTACCTTCGAGGCCCTGCGCCAGCGCTTCGGCAAGAAGATCGCCCCCGTGGTGGTCCCCATCTGGGACGGNGGCAAAAAGGTCACCGGAATCATCGACGTTTTGAACAAGCGGGCCTATGAGATGCAAAACCTCAAGCGGGTGGAAATCGAGGTCCCCGCCGACAAGGCCGATGTCATCGCCGAGTTCAACGACGCCCTCAAGGAGTCCGTGGCCGAGACCAGCGAGGAGCTGATGGAAAAATTCTTCGGCGGCGAGGACTTCACCTACGCCGAGATGATCCAGGGCCTGCGCCAGGGCGTCCGGGAGCTGAGCCTCTTCCCCGTCCTCTGCGGCTCCGCCATCAACTGCCTGGGCTCCCTGATGCTGATGGACAACATCGTGGACCTGCTGCCCAATCCCGTGGAGGGCAACTATCATAAGGCCACCAAGGCGGACGGCGAGACGGAAGAATTCGTCGTCTCCCCCGGCGGCGTGCCCACCGCCTTTGTCTTCAAGACCATCTCCGACCAGTACGGCAAGTACTCCTTCGTCAAGGTCCTCTCCGGCACCATTACGCCGGATCTCCTTATGGTAAACGCCCGCACCGGCGAGAAGGTGAAGCTGGGCCGTCTGTACACCATCCGGGGCAAGAAAAACGCCGAGGTCAAGGAACTGGTCTGCGGCGACATCGGCGCCATCGCCAAAATGGACATCAGGACCGGGGACACCCTCTGCGACGAGCGGAAGGTGGTCAGCCTTAAAAACATTCCCTTCGCCGAGCCCTGCTACTCCGTGGCCATCCAGCCCAAGACCCNGGGCCAGGAGGATAAGATTGCCCAGGGCCTCACCCGGCTGAATGAGGAAGACNCCACCTTCACCGTGGTCAACAACGCTGAAACCCACCAGATGGTGGTCTCCGGCGCGGGCGACATGCAGATGGACGTGCTGGTCAGCAAGCTGAAGGACCGCTTCAAGGTGGAAGCCGAGCTGAAGCCCACCCGGGTGCCCTACCGGGAGAAGATCCGCAAGACCGTGCAGAAGCAGGGGCGGCATAAGAAGCAGACCGGCGGCTCCGGCCAGTTCGGCGACGTGTGGGTCCGGTTCGAGTACAACCCGGATGAAGAGGATATGGTCTTCGCCGAGGAGGTCTTCGGCGGCTCCGTGCCCCGGAACTTCTTCCCGGCGGTTGAGAAGGGCCTCCGGGAGGCCTGCATCCACGGCCCCCTGGCGGGCTATCCCCTGGTGAACCTGAAAGCGGTTCTCTACGACGGGTCCTACCACCCGGTGGACTCCTCGGAAATCGCCTTTAAGACGGCGGCGCAGCTTGCCTATAAGGCCGCCATGCCGGAGGCCAACCCCGTACTGCTGGAGCCCATCGGCGAATTGAAGGTGACGGTGCCGGAGAGCTACACCGGCGACGTCATGGGCGACATCTCCAAGCGCCGGGGCACCCCCATGGGCATGGACCCCGTGNNCGACGGCACCCAGGTTATCACCGCCGAGGTTCCCATGGCGGAGATGGGTACNTACGCCATCGACCTCCGGGCCATGACCCAGAGCCGGGGCAGCTTCACCTTCCACTTTGTCCGCTATCAGGACTGCCCCCCCGCCGCCCAGGAGAAGGCCATCGCCGAGGCGAAGGCCATGGCGGAGCAGTAAGGGCTGCTTGCCATAAAAGAAGTGCATAAGAAAAGGCCTCTGCGCGGGACTGCGCAGAGGCCTTTTTTCAAAGCGGGCTTTCAAAACCGCGTTTTAAGAGGAGCAATCCCCGCGACTCCTTGGAAAAAATTGCAAAAAAATCCGTGGCAGATTCCGTAACGTTTTCCCCTTCCCGGGGATATATAAACNGAAACNANGGCCCGGCGGGGCCGGTGAAGGGAGGCTNANGCCCATGGAGGACATGCAGAAGGTTTACCAGCAGCACGCCCAGACGGTCTATAAGTTTCTCCTTGCCCAGTGCCGCGACCCCGGCCTTGCCGAAGAGCTGACCCAGGAGACCTTTTACCAGGCCGTCAAATCCGTGGACCGCTTTGACGGGTCCTGCAAGGTCTCCGTCTGGCTGTGCCAGATTGCCAAGCACCTGTGGTTCCAGCACCTCCGGAAGCAAAAGCGGGAGGCCCCGGTCCTACCGGAGGANCTGCCGGAGTCCCCCGGCCCCTCGGCGGAGGAGAGCGTCCTGGAACAGGAGGGCCGGATGGACCTTTTGAAGCTGGTTCACAATCTGCCGGAGCCCCAGCGGGAGGTGGTGTATCTCCGGGCCTTCGGGGGCCTCAGCTTCCGGGAGATCGGGGACGTGTGCGGCAGGACGGAGACCTGGGCCCGGGTGACCTTTTACCGGAGCAAGGAAAAACTCAAGAATGGAGGCGCGAGTGATGAAGAATGATTTGACCTGCGGCGTGGTGCGGGATTTGCTGCCCAGCTATGTGGGAAACCTCCTGGGGGAGGAAGCGAAGGAAGCGGTGGACCGGCACCTGGAGACCTGCCCGGAGTGCCGGNAGCGGNAGGAGGCCANGGCCGCCCCGGCGGAGGAAGCGGCGGAGCCGGAGAAAGAGGTGGACTATCTCAAGCGGGTGAAGAAGGGGACGGTTCATAAAATCGTCCTGGCGGTGGTGTGCACGGTGCTGCTGGTGGTGGGCGGATACCTGCTGAAGGAGTTCGTCATCGGCCGGACGCCGGACGCGNAGCATTTCAGCATTGAAAACCCCCAGGTGGACGCGGAAAATAATCTAAACCTGCTGGCGGATACCTACTGGGGAGCCTATGAGCTCCGGGGCCTGAAAAGCACGGAGGAAAACGGAATCCTCACCTACACCGCCCGGGAGGTCCGGGTGAATCCCTTCCAGACCGCCCAGGGAGGATACCGCAAGCAGATTCCCCTGTTGTCCATCCCCCTGAAGGGCCTGGACGAGGTGTGGATCTGCGGGCGGCTGGTGTGGCAGGATGGCATGGTGATTGACCGGGATACGCTGCTGCTGCTGGACGCCAAGACCCCCTACTGCGGCGACGCCCCGGCCCTGGGGAACATCGCCAAGCTCTTGCAGGTGGGGAGCCGGATTGGACGGTATAACATCTCCCTCCAGACCAGCGAGCGGCCCTACCGCTGGACGTTGGAGTTTGAGGAAACGGAGGAGACGACCTCTGAAATCTCGGGGCTGTCCCGGTTCCTGGGCTATCAGATGCTGGCGCTGGTGGAGAATTTGGACGAGGTGTGCTTCCAATACCCGTNCTCCAGTGGGTTCTTCACGGCGGAGATAGCCTCCAACTCCCTGGCCCGGCTGACGGAGGTGTACAATGACAAACACGCCACAAGCTGGTCCGTCCACGAGAGCATCAAGGAGTACGCGGAGAGCCCCCTGGAGTACCAGCGCATGGTGAAGCTGCTGGAGGAGATGTTCCTGGGGACCAGCGGGACCACCGTCACCGTTGTCAAACCGTAACCGTAAAAGAAGGACCGCCCGGAAGGGCGGTCCTTTTGGTTATGCGCGTCAGGGTTCCCGGCAAACGGGCCGGCCAGGGGGCCGGCCCCTACGGATGATGGGTAGGGGCCGCCGCCCCCGGCGGCCCGGTGCCGCTCAATATTCAATCTCCCCCGTATACACCAGCTTCGCGTCCCCGGTCAGGGTAACCCCCTCGTCGGTGTAGTGGACAATCAGTTCCCCGCCCTTCACCCGGACGGTGATGTCCCGGCCCTTCTCGCAAAGGCCGTTGGCAACGGCGGCGGCCACCGCCGCGCACGCTCCCGTGCCGCAGGCCATGGTCTCCCCGCTGCCCCGTTCCCAGACCCGCATTTTGATGGTGCTGGGGTTCACCACACGGACAAACTCCGTGTTGGTCCGCTCCGGGAAATANGGCGCGTGCTCNAACCGGGGGCCGATGAAGCCGATGTCCACATCNTCCACCCGGTCGCAGAACACCACGCAGTGGGGATTCCCCATGTCCACGCAGGTGATGCGGTAGGGCCGACCGGCAATGCGGACGGGATAGTCCACCACCTGGGGCTCCGCGATGGGGNATTTCAGCCCCGAGGCGTCCAGAGCCGCCTTTCCCATGTCCACGCTGGCGGAGGTTACCTTCCCGTTGGTGGTGTACAGCGTGANNNTCCGCAGGCCGCTGCCGGTTTCCACCGTGACGGTCCCCTTTGTGGAAAAGCCGTTGTCATAGAGGTACTTCCCAAGGCAGCGAAGGGCGTTGCCCGCCATTTTTCCCTCGCTGCCGTCGCTGTTGAACATCCGCATTTTCACGTCCGCGGTTTCCGAGCGCTCCATCAAAATGATGCCGTCGGCCCCCACGCCGTAGTGCCGGTGGCAGAAGGTGACGCACAGGGATTCCGGGCAGGTAATCCGCCCGTCGAAGTTCTCCAGGAAAATGTAGTCGTTGCCGCAGGTCTGCATCTTGGTGAAGGGCAGCTTCTCCCGGTGTTCCCGCAGATGGCAGATGTCCACCAGCTCCGTGTTGCCCTGGTTGTACCGGGATTCCAGGATGTCCGCCAGGGCCCCGGCGGTATCCAGGGACGTCAGGCAGGGGATTCCCAGCTGGACGCAGCGGTGGTTCAGGCGGATGAAGTCCCGGATGTACTCCGGCTCCGTGGACCCGGTGAGAATCACATAGTCGATCTTCCCGTCCTCCANCAGCTGGAAGACCCGGTTGTCCCGGCCCAGCTTGCCCACGATTTCCACGCTGGTGCCCAGGCGCTCAATCTCCCGGGCGGTGCCGTCGGTGGCATAGAGCCGGAAGCCCAGCTCGTCCAGCTTCCGGGNGGTGTCCAGAATCTCCGGCTGGTCCCGGCGGTTGACGGAGATGAGGACGNCCTTTTTCTCCGCGCTTTCCNCCTTGTACCCGGCGGAGACCAGGCCCTTGAAAAGGGCCTCCTGCATGTTTTTCCCCAGGCCCAGCACCTCGCCGGTGGACTTCATTTCCGGGGAGAGGGCGGCGTTGGCGTCGGTGAGCTTTTCAAAGGAGAAGACGGGGACCTTCACGGCAACGTAGGGGGGCTGGGGATAAAGGCCCGTGCCATAGCCCAGGGAGCGGAGGGGCCGCCCCACCGAAACCTGGGTGGCAAGGTCCACCATGGGCACGCCGGTGACCTTGGAGATATAGGGCACCGTCCGGCTGGCCCGGGGGTTGACCTCAATGACGTACAGCTCCCCCTGGTAGATGAGGTACTGGATGTTGATAAGGCCCTTGGTGCCCAGGGACAACGCCAGCTTTTCGGAGCAGTCCACAATGGTCCTCAGCATCCGGTCCCCGATGGAGAAGGGGGGATAGACGGCGATGGAGTCCCCGGAGTGGACGCCGGTGCGCTCAATGTGCTGCATGACGCCGGGAATGAGGACGTCCGTGCCGTCGGAAATCACATCCACCTCCAGCTCCTTGCCCATGAGGTACTGGTCCACCAGGACCGNGTTTTCCACCTTCCCCGAGAGGATGACGTTCATATAGGTCTTTACGTCCTCGTCGTTGTGGGCAATGACCATGTTCTGCCCGCCGATAACGTAGCTGGGCCGGAGCAGGACGGGGTAGCCCAGCTCGTTTGCCGCCGCCAGGGCCTCCTCCATGCCCAGGACCCCCCGGCCCTGGGGGCGCTTGATGTGGAAGCGCTCCAAAAGCGCNTCGAACCGCTCCCGGTCCTCCGCCATGTCGATGGACTCGGCGGAGGTGCCCAAGATGGGGATGCCCTGCCGGTCCAGGANCTTGGTGAGCTTGATNGCGNTCTGCCCGCNNNNGNCCACCACCACNCCCANGGGCTTTTCCACCTCAATAATGTGCATCACGTCCTCGGGGTACAGGGGCTCGAAATAGAGGCGGTCGGCGGTGTCGTAGTCCGTGGAGACGGTTTCCGGGTTGTTGTTGACAATCACCACGTCGTAGCCCAGCTCCTTCAGCGTCCAGACGCAGTGGACGGAGGAGTAGTCGAACTCGATGCCCTGGCCGATGCGGATGGGGCCGGAGCCTAGGACCAGAATCACCGGGCGGCCGGACCGGGGGAAGGCCCGGGACTCGCAGAACCGGTCAAAGCTGGAGTAGAAATAGGGGGTCTCCGCGTCGAACTCCGCGCCGCAGGTGTCCACCATCTTGTAAACGGCCTTCCGGGGCTCCTCCGGGAGCCGGTCCGCCCCGGAGAGACGGAGGAGGGTTTCGTCCGGGTAGCCCAGGCGCTTGCCCTCGGCATAGCGCTCCGCCGTCAATCCGTCCCCCTCCAGGGCCTGCTCGAAGTCCGCAAGGCCTTGCAGCTTCCAGAGAAACCAGCGGTCGATCTTTGTAATGGAGAAAATCTCCTCCACGCTGACGCCGGATTTCATAGCCTCGAAGATGGTGAAGAGCCGCCGGTCGTCCACCCGGCGGAGCCGCTCCCAAATGGGGGCGCCCTCCGTGTTCTNCCGGTTGAGGGNGTCCATCCCGANTTCCGCCCNNCGGACGGCCTTCATCAATGCCATCTCAAAGCTGGGGGCGATGGCCATGACCTCGCCGGTGGCCTTCATCTGGGTGCCCAGGGAGCGGGAGGCGTCGGCGAATTTGACAAAGGGCCANTTCGGCATTTTAACGACGACGTAGTCCAGGGTAGGCTCGAAACAGGCGCAGGTCTTGCCGGTGATGTCGTTTTTAATTTCGTCCAGGGTGTACCCCAGGGCGATTTTCGCCGTGATTTTGGCAATGGGATAGCCGGTGGCCTTGGAGGCCAGGGCGGAGGACCGGGAGACCCGGGGGTTTACCTCAATGACGGCGTATTCAAAGCTGTCCGGGTTCAGGGCCAGCTGGACGTTGCNGCCGCCCACGATGCCAAGATGCGTGATGATGTCCAGCGAGGCGGAGCGGAGCATCTGAAACTCCCGGTCCGCCAGGGTCTGGGTGGGGGCCACCACGATGGAGTCCCCGGTGTGGACCCCCACGGGGTCCAGGTTCTCCATGGAGCACACGGCAATGACGTTGCCCGCGGCGTCCCGCATGGTCTCAAACTCGATTTCCTTCCAGCCGAAGATGGCCCTTTCAATCAGCACCTGGGTGATGGGAGAGGCGTCCAGGCCCGTCTGGGCGATAACCCGGAGCTCCGTCTCGTCCCTTGCCGCGCCGCCCCCCGCGCCGCCCAGGGTGAAGGCGGGGCGGACAATGACGGGATAGCCGGTTTTCGCGGCTGCTTCCAAGGCCTCCTCCACAGTCTCCGCGATGCCGGAGGCAATGACCGGCTGGTTGATTTCCATCATAGCGGCCTTGAAAAGCTCCCGGTCCTCCGCCCGGGAGATGGCGGCGGCATCGGTTCCCAGAAGCCGGACGTTCTGCTCCTGGAGGAAGCCCTCTTTGTCAAGCTCCATGGCCAGGGTCAGGCCGGTCTGGCCCCCCAGGCCCGCCAGGAGGGAGNCGGGCTGTTCCTTGCGGATAACGCGCTTGAGGGTTTCGGCGGTGAGGGGTTCTAAGTAGATTTCGTCCGCCATGGCCTGGTCCGTCATGATGGTGGCGGGGTTGGAGTTGCACAGGACCACGTTGACCCCGGCTTCCTTAAACACCCGGCAGGCCTGGGCCCCGGCGTAGTCGAACTCGGCGGCCTGNCCGATGACGATNGGGCCGGAGCCGATGACCAGGACTTTTTTGATGCTGGTATCNAGAGGNATTACCGCTCCCCTCCCTTCATCCATTCCACAAACCGGTCAAAAAGAAAGGCGGTGTCCCGGGGGCCGCCCCGGGCCTCCGGGTGGAACTGGACCGTGAAGGCCCGGAGGCCGGGATAGTCCAGGCCCTCGCAGGTCCCGTCGTTGGCGTTGGCGAAGGAGACGCGGCCGCACTTTACCGAGCCGGCGTCCACGGCGTAGCCGTGGTTCTGGCTGGTGATGTAGGTCCGGGGGCCGCCAAGGTCCCGGACGGGCTGGTTCACGCCCCGGTGGCCGTATTTCAGCTTATAGGTCTTCCCCCCCGCCGCCAGGGCGGTGAGCTGGTGGCCCAGGCAGATGCCGAACAGGGGGACCTTTCCCAGGAGCTTTTGAATCTGNGCAATCTGATAGACGTTTTCCGCCGGGTCCCCGGGGCCGTTGGAGAGCATGACCCCGTCGGGCTTCATGGCCAGGACGGTTTCCGCCGCCGTGGAGGCGGGGAACACCGTCACCTCGCAGCCCCGCTTCCGCAGCTCCTGGGTGATGTTGCGCTTGGCGCCGTAGTCCAGCAGGGCCACCCGGAAGCGGGGGCTCCCCCCCTCCGGCGGGAAGACGGCGGCCTCCTTCCGGGTGACGGCCTCCACCGCGCCGGAGACGGAATAGGACCGCAGGACGGAAAGGTCCGGCGGGACCTGATCGCAAATCAGGGCGTTCATCACCCCGGACTCCCGGAGAATCCGGGTGAGCTGGCGGGTGTCCACGCCATAGAGGCCGGGGACGCCCCGCTCCTTCAAAAAGCCGTCCAGGTCTCCTTCGCTTCGGAAATTGGAGGGGTGATCGCACCGCTCCCGGACCACGTAGCCCCTGACATGGCAGTCCCCCTCGAAGTCCTCCGGGATGATGCCGCAGTTGCCGATGAGGGGATAGGTTTGCAGGACGATCTGCCCCGCGTAGCTGGGGTCCGTCAGGGTCTCCACANAGCCGCACATGCNGGTGGTAAAGACCAGCTCCCCCACGGTATCGGCCTCCGCGCCGAACCGGAGCCCCTGGAACACCTGGCCGTNCGCCAGTANCAAATAGCCTGTTTTCATGGATGCCTCCCTCGGTATGATTGCGCGTTTTCTTCTATCTTATTATGAGGGTTTTCGCCCTTACCGTCAATCCTGGATTGATTTCCGGGCGGCAAAGTTTGGCGGCGAAAGGTATTACTTTTTGGTGAAAACGGAAAAAGAGCGGTCTGTCGAGAGAAGGGCCGTTCCCGGGGGAGACGGGCCGCCCAGGGGGGCGGCCCNTACGGGCATTCTATCGGGANACAAAGCTGTAGGGGCCGCCGCCCTCGGCGGCCCGTCCCAGGCCCGGCGAAAAAGGACCGCCCCCCGCGGCAAAGGCGGAGGACGGTCCAAAAAAGTCAGGTGTTGTCCCGNCTGATGGGCTCCCGCACCAAAAGCCGCCACAGGGCCCTTCCGTGGAAGGGGATGAGGGGGTAGAGATAGCCCCGGCCCACCAGGGGCTTGGTGGTGGCCAGCAGAAGGACGATGCCCAGAATCCCCAGGCCGTAGCCCCACACGTCGAAGGCGGCGGTGAGCAGGAGGAGGACCACCCGGAGGAGCTTGAAGGCGTAGCCCATCTCATAGCTGGGCTGGGCGAAGCTGGCCACGGACACGAAGGCCATATACACCAGCACCTCCGGCCCCAGCCAGCCGGCCTGGACGGCGAAGTCGCCCAGAATCAGGGCCCCCAGCATGGANAAGGAGTTGGACAGGGAGTCCGGCGTGTTCAGGGACGCCAGCTTCAAAACGTCCACCAAAAACTCCACCACCAGCAGCTGCCACAAAAGCCCCAGGGCCGCCGGNTCCGGGGAGGAGATGAAGCTCAGCCACTCCGGCAGCCGCCCGTTCTCCTTCACCATCAGGTACCAGGTGGGGGTAATCAGCAGGGAGATCACAAAGACGATAATCCGAAGGAGGCGGAGGTAGGACCCCACCAGGGGCGGGAAGTAGAACTCGTTGGCCTCCTGGGTGAAGTCAAAAAAGGTGGTGGGTAGAATCATCACGGACGGGGAGTTGTCCACCATCAGCACCACGTTGCCCTCCATGATGCTGGCGGCGGCGCTGTCGGGCCGCTCGGTATAGCGGACCTTGGGAAAGGGGTTGTACCACTGCTTGGGCCGGATGGCCTCCGCCACGCTCTCCTGGGCCATGGAGAGGGAATTGACGTCGATGCCGTTCAGCTTTTCCCGGATGGCGGAGAGGAGNGCCGGGTCCGCCTTGTCGTCCAGGTAGCAGAGCACCGCGTCGGTGTGGGAGCGCCTGCCCACCTTCAGCCCCTCCATGGTGAGGTGGGGGTCGCGGATGCGGCGGCGGAGCAGGGCCATGTTGGGCACCACCGCCTCCACAAAGCCGTCGTGGGAGCCCCGGAGGACCTTGCCGTCGGGGGGCTCGTCCACGCCGCGGCTGGGGTAGCTCTTGGCGTCAATCTGGGCTCCGCCCCGGAGCCCCTCCACCAAAAGCAGGGTTTTTCCCATGAGGACGGAGGTGACAAGCTCCTCCGGGTCAAAGCCCACGTCCACCTCCGAGAAGGAAATCAGCCGGTCGGCGAAGTCCTGCATGTCCGTAAGGCCCTCCAGGGCGTTTTCCGGCCGGGAGAGCCAAAAGGCCCCCATGCGTTCCAGGGTTTCGTCCAGACCGTAGCCGTCCACCACCCAGATCCGGGCCCGGCGGCCGCCGATGACGTAATCCCGGCTCACCATGTCCACGCTGCGGCCCACCCCCAGGGCCTCGTCAAAGAGCCGGACGTTTTCCGTGTAGTTATCCGATAAAGTTCCCATGCGCACCTCCAAGAATGGGGGTAGTATGCGCGGGAGGGGGAAGGATTATCCATAAGAAACCCAGCCGGGGACAACATTTGACAAACAGAATGCCGAATGATAAAATATTCCCGCTCCTCCAAGAGGAGCGGGAACGCTGCGCAGCGGACAGGCGGCTGGCCACGTCCTCCGAAAGGAGGTGGGGCCGTATGCGGATTACGTTACATATCGGGCGGTTTACCGTGACGATTATCGTAAAAAGCAGAAACCGCCACTCTGGCAAGTGACGGTTTCTTGGCGGTCTTTTATCCGTCCAATTGATTGAGTTACTAGGGCCAGCCGCCTTGCGCAGCGTTCCCTTTATCTGTATTATAGCAATTCTCAAAAGCGCTGTCAAGCTAGACGGCGCTTTTTTCGCTTCCCCGGTGTATGAGAATACGGTCCTCTTAGGCCGCGTTTTCCGGATGCCGGAGACTAGCGCCTCGTCACCACCACTTGGAGCATGTCCNCCTGGCCCTTGCCTAAGGTCTTTCGGATGTCCTTCCGCACGCCGAGGATATAGGCGATGTTTCCCGCCTCGTCCTTTACGCCCATGTTCACGATGCTCCCGTCGTAGGGAATCCCGNCAAAGAGCGCGCGGANCTTCACCCGGCCCGCGCCGAATTCCTCCCGGACGTCCCAGGGAAAGACGACGTAAGCTCCGCCGGAGCCGCCCGCCTCGTGAATGACGGCCTCAAATTCCTAGCGGTCCCGCATTTGCCATTCCCCATTTCCAATCCGCTTTATCCGCTTTCCGCTTCCTTCCGCATCGCCACCAGGGTCCCGTTGAGCTCCGCCCCCAAAATCAGCACGTTGGCGGACATGTAGAGCCAGATCATCAGCACCACCACCGTGCCGATGGACCCGTAAAGCAGGGAGTAGTTGGCGAAGTTTTCCACATACATGGCGTACAGCCAGCTCAACCCCATCCAGGCCGCCAGGGCCGCCAGGGTCCCGGGCCACAGGTCCTGCCAGGGCCTCCGGCCGTCCTGGGCCAGGGCGTAGAGAAAGAACAGGGCGAAGTAGCCCACCACCGCCGCCGCCGGAAAGCGNATCCGGGCCCACAGCTCCGCCAAAAGCAGCGGCAGGCGGAAGTTCCCCACCGCGTAGCCCAGCAGCCGGTCGCCGATGGTCNTCAGCGCCAGCGTCAGGGCGATGGCCGAAATCAGCACCACGGTATAGAGCAGGGTTTTCAGCCGGTGCATCACCGCCCGCTTGGGGGGCCCCAGGTGATAGGCCGTCCGCACGGAGACNATCANGGCGTTGGTGGCCCGCATGGGAAACCAGATGGAGAAAAACAGGCCGAACACCATAAGCTTGGGGCTGGGGCTCTCGCCCACATGGACCAGATAGGCCCGCACGATGTCCACCACGTCCCGGGGCAGAAACTCCCCCAGGGCCAGGAGGATGGCGGTGACGTTCAAATCCAGCAAANCCAGCAGGGCGCTGATGAAGATGAGGAAGGGGAAAATCATAAACAGCAAATAGAAGGCCAGGGCGGCGCTCTGGACCCCCACGCCGTGGCGGAAGTAGCGCTGGGCCAGGAGATAAATCCCCCGGGACAGCTTGCGCTTCATGGCGGAATCACCACACTTCCTGTCAAAATAGCCGGTCACTCCCAGGTCTCCCAAATCTCGGGGTGATAGCCCACCGTGGCCTCCCTGCCGCTGCGGACGATGGGGGTTTGGAAGAGGACGGGGTTNTCCAGCAGCTTCTCCTCCTGGGCGGCGGGGGCCACATAGGCCATGTACAGATCCGCATAGGCCCGGCATTTTGTGTTTACCAGGGCCTCGAAGCCAACTTTCTGCTTGACGGATTGGTATTCCCGGGGGGATAATCCCTTTGAGGGGAGATCGATGTACTGGAACTGGATCCGGCGCTCCTTGAACCAGCGCTGGGCCTTCTTGGTGTCGAAGCACTTGGAGGAGCCGAAGATCTGGATATTCATAAGACGTTCTCCTTTGANGCCGTTCCAGTAAAGGCGGGAAGTAGCAGCTGCCATGTTTTGCGGCGGCGGGCGGAACGGCTTAAATATTATTATAATCCGCAGGGAGGGACATTTATGACGGAAGCAGTCGAGACCTTAAAGACCTGGGTACAAGAGTCCAAGGCCATTGCCTTTTTCGGCGGCGCGGGGGTCAGCACGGAGTCCGGCATCCCGGATTTCCGCTCCACCGGCGGGCTCTATCATCAGGAGTGGAAGTATCCGCCGGAAACCATTTTAAGCCATACCTTCTATAAAAGCAACCCCGAGGAGTTCTTCCGCTTCTACCGGGCCAAAATGCTGGCCCCCGAGGCCAAGCCCAACGCCGCCCACCGGAAGCTGGCGGAGTGGGAGGCGGCGGGGAAACTCACCGCCGTGGTTACCCAGAACATCGACGGGCTCCACCAGGCGGCGGGGAGCAAGCATGTCTGCGAGCTCCACGGCAGCGTCCACCGGAACTACTGCGAGCGCTGCGGGAAGTTCTACGGCCTGGACTTCATTCTGAACGGGACCGGGGNGNCCCGCTGTANCTGCGGGGGCGTCGTCAAGCCCGACGTGGTGCTCTATGAGGAGGGCCTGGACCAGTCCGTCATGAACGACGCGGTGGATTCCATCGCCNGGGCGGATCTGCTCATCATCGGGGGCACCTCCTTAAACGTCTGGCCCGCCGCGGGGCTCATCAATTACTTCCGGGGAAAGCGGCTGGCCCTCATCAATAAATCCGCCGTGGCCCGGGACCTCTCCGCCGGGCTGGTCATCACGGACCCCATCGGCGAGGTCATGGCCGGGCTGTAAGCCGCTNGAAAAGCCCGGCCTCTCCGTCAAGGGGCGGAGGGGCCGGGTTCTTCCAGGAAAAAAATCGGGAAAAACGGAAAATGGGTGTTGACAAGCAGGACGGTCCCGGCTATAANAATCAAGCAGTCTTTTTTGGGGAACGCAGGCTTACGCGGCTGTGCTGGAACTGGTAGACAGGCCAGCTTGAGGTGCTGGNGTCGATTCGACGTGTGGGTTCAAGTCCCGTCAGCCGCACCACGCTTCCCCTTTGGAAGGCTNTGCACCACGCGCGAGTGGTGGAATTGGCAGTCTCGCTAGATTCAGGTTCTAGTGTCCTTTACGGACGTGCGGGTTCAAGTCCCGCCTCGCGCACCAGAGAACAGGGTCCCGTCTCAGCCGGGGCGGGACCCCTCTCGTTTTCGTCTGTAAGGCCCGACAAGTTCATAACGATGCGCGNGAGTGGTGGAATTGGCAGACTCGCTAGATTCAGGTTCTAGTGTCCTTTACGGACGTGCGGGTTCAAGTCCCGCCTCGCGCACCAGAGAACAGGGTCCCGTCTCAGCCGGGGCGGGACCCCTCTCGTTTTCGTCTGTAAGGCCCGACAAGTTCATAACGATGCGCGCGAGTGGTGGAATTGGCAGACTCGCTAGATTCAGGTTCTAGTGTCCTTTACGGACGTGCGGGTTCAAGTCCCGCCTCGCGCACCAGCTCAGAAATTCTCCTTACCGCTGCGCTTCCCGCCTTTGGCGGAAAGCTCCGCCGGACGGAGAATTTCTTCGCTTTCGGCCGAAATCCGCTCCGCTGGGTTTTCGGCCGAGGAGGACGGGAGACGCGGCTTTTTGGTGCGCAGCGGTCCGCTTCGCGGACCGCCCCGCCGTTGGCGGGGTTTTATTGGAATTGCAGGAAAAACCCGCCGTGGTTTTTCCCGCAAACACCCTTTTCCTCGCGATGTTTGGGAATGAGCATGATTCCTCTTGCTGGACGGGGAATTTCTTTGCTTCCGACCGAAGGGGGACGAAAGGACGCGGCNGNTTGTNNAAGGTNCGAGGAAAACAGGCGGGTCCTTTTCTGCGGGGATATGGGACACGGTTGATACGGTTTTGAGAATGGGAGGCTTTATGGAATTTTCAAGAGAAGAATTGACGGAGGCAAAGCGGCAGATTGACTCCACGCTCCACAAGCTCCGGGAAACGGTCAAAACGCTCCGGGCCAGGGAGAACCCGGAGCGGTACAGGTCCCAGATAACCCTGGCGGAGCGGAGAATTCAGGCGTTTGAGCTGGCGGTATGCCTGATTGGACGGGAATTTGCTTCCCTATGACTTATGAAAAGAGCGTCCGGCCATTGGCCGGGCGCTCTTTTTGATATTCGATCCATTCCCTCTTCCGTCAAAGAATGTTGGCCCCGTCCGGCAAAGCGCCCTCCTCCTCCGGCGGAATTGCCAGCTGGAAGCCGTTCCAGTCATACTCCCGTTCTTCAACAAGGGCCCATGTGTAGCCCTGCCGGTGGCATTCCTCCCAGGTGAGGAATCGGAAGTAAAACTCCACATCCAGATGGCAGGGCAGAATGTCCAGCACAATCTTCTCGATCTGCTCAAACTCCGCCGGAACCCCCGCCGTTCCGGGAAACACCACCCGGACGCGGTTGGTTCCCATCTCAATGGCCTGGGCCCNGATGCCGCAGCCCCGGATGGTCCGGTCGATGGCCTCCGGCGTCAGGCTGTCCCCGTCGATTTGCAGCAGCGCCGCGATGGCCGCCCGGCGCTCCTCCGGCGTGACGGCGGCGGGCCGGCGGAGAAACAGCGCCTCCCGGCGGCGCAGCCCCTCGTCCTCCGCCGTGGCGGTGACGCCCTCCCGCTCCACCCCGTCCAGGCGGGCCGACACAGCGTCCAGCCCCTGGCCCAAGGCATAGAGCTCCGTCCCGCTGAGGGAATCCCGGTCCAGCCGNTAGACCCCCAGGGGGGCCAGTNGCGCCNGCAGATATTCCTCGTACATGCTACGCCTCCTCCATAAGCTCCGTCACCTCCAGCGTCCCCAGCACCGGCAGGACAGTGCTGTCCGCCGGGATGTCCTCCGCCGGGGCGGTGAAGCGGTAGTTTTCCACGCCCTCCAGGTCGTAGAGCCGGTTTCCCAGCTCCGCCAGCAGCACCGCCCGGCCCAGCAGCCGCCCGCCGAAGAAATCCGCCATGGCCCGCCGGGCGGATTCCAAGACCGCCTCCTTGTCTGCCCCCTCCTTGGGGGTCACGGCCACCGCCACGTTCACCGTCTTGCTGGTGGGGGCCAGGGCCTTTACCGTCACGGCGATTTCCCGCTTCTCCTGAAGCTCCGCCTGAAGACCCGCCAGCAGNTCCCCGTCCGGCAGGCCGTTTTCCCCGGTGACATAGACGTTCACCGTTCCCGGCCCCTCGGCCCGGCCCACGGCCTTGGCCGCCGTCACGCCGGGATAGCCCATGGCCGTAGTCTCATACCAGGCGGTATTCGCCCCGTTGGGAAGGCGGCGGTAGCTCTCCAGGATCCGGGCCCGGAAGGTTTCGTCATCCTCCTCCCCGGCCCCGCCGGTAAAGGCCCCCGGATTTGTCACCGCCGTCACCGCCGTGGGGCAGGCCGTCAAAAACCGCACCGCCCCCGGCACCACGTTGCCCCCGGTCCCGGCCTCCACCGCCTCGGCGGGGGCGTCGGCGTACAGGGCCCCGGCGGGAATCACCGCCTCCTCCGAGGTCCGCACCCGGACCTCCTCCGCCGTCATGCACACCGTCCCCGCCGGGATGGTGACGTCCATAACCGGCGGCGCCCCCACGGAAAAGCGCAGAGTGCCCCCGGACCGGGTGGCCCCCAGGCGCTTTAAGCNCCGCATAGCCCCATGGCGGTCCAGATAGACTCCCTGGGCCGTCTGGGGAAAGCTCTGGTCCAGCACCCAGTCCGCCTGGATTTCCAGGGCCTGNAGCTCCGCCGCCGCCGCCCACAGCCGCACCGCCAAATCGCAGCCCGCCTCCGGCGTGAAGCCCGCCCGCTGGGCGAAGTCCGCCAGCAGCTTTTCATAAATCGTCTCGATACTCCGCATCGTTCTCCCTCTCCCTCTCAGGGGCGGACCGCCACCGTCACCGGCAGGTCCTCCCCCTCATAGCGCAGATAGACCGTCACCGCCGCCGTGCCGTCCCGGCCCTGCTCCAGGTCCACGTCCTCCACGCTGACCGGCTCCGCCTCCAGGGCCTCCGCCACATACTGCCGCGCGGCGCTCCGCCGTTCCGGGGCGGAGACCCGCCCCAGCTCCCACAGGCGGCTTCCCAGGTCCTCCCGGAAGGGAAAGCTTCCCCGCCGGGCCGTCAGCCGGAAGAGCACCCGCTGCAAGAGGGCCTCCCGGCCCCCCACCCGCCGCAGGCCTCCCACGCCGTCGGCGATGTAGTCCCCGTTTCTCAGCTCCAGCTCCATCCGTTCGCCTCCCTCAGCACGCGCAGGGCGCATAGGGCTGCCCGTTGACCGTGAGCTGTCCGGTGATGCTCAGCCCGCCGCTGACGGATACCTGCCCCCCTGTGATTTCCACGCTGCCGTCCTTTTTCAGATACACCGAGTTCCCGCCGGGGCCGTAGATGTAGACCTCCCCCGGCTCAATCTGCTTCACTTCCTCCAGGGGCCGGGTCCCGGCCACGCACTGCTCCTCGCCGCCGGGACCGCCCTTGATGACCAGCGCCGCCGTCCCGTTGGCCGGGGTCCAGAGATAGCCCCCCGGCCCATAGACCGGCAGGTCCCGGACCTCTCCCCGGGTCAGCACGCCCGCTTTCCGCCCGCTGATGGTGGTGACGCCCAGGTCCGCGTCCGCCGTGGCCGCCGCCGGCTTCATCTGTTTTGAAATCCACATGGCGCTTCCTCCTTATGTCTTCAGGGGCTTCAGCGTCAGCGTGACCAGAGCCCCGNTCCCGCCGTCAAAGCNGTTTTCCGNCTCCGCNACCCNGAAGGTCCCGGAAAGGCCCATCCGCTCCAGGGACAGGGACACCCGGTCCCCCGGGAAAGCCAGGAAGCTTCCCGGCAGCGTCACCTCCGCCGTCCAGGCGTCCTCTCCGGACCGCTGAATTTGATACTCCCCCGTGTACCGCATGGCGGCCCAGGTGCTCTGCCCCGGCGTGTAAAGCACCCGGCGGCACTGGCCTCCCTTGTCGATCATCTCCCGGTTTTTCACGGAAAACTCCTGGTTCTGGGTCTTGTCGATGACCAGGGCCTCCGTCAGCACGCCGTAGTGATCCTCCCGCAGGGTGCAGGCGAGCACCGGGTCCCCCTCGCCGATGGAGAGGGTCCGGCCCTCCTCCTCCGGCGACGCCAGCAGCTCCCCCTCCCGGCTGAACCGGGGGACAAAGCCGCCGCAGGCCCGGCAGAAGCTTTCCACCGCCTTCCACTGGCTGGACCCCGCCGCCACGGTGTAGGCGGACGCCGCCCGGACCTCCGCGATTTCCCCGCAGGTGATGCCGTAGGGCTCCGCGTGGTTTTGCAGAATCTCCGCCAGGGTGGCCTGCTGGTAGGTGACGGGCCGGGACTCGTTGTCCAGGAGCCTCGCGGCATAGCCCCGGCCGGAGACCGTGGCCGTCAGGCCGTTTCCGTCCAGGTCCACCGTGTACTCGTCCACAACGGCCCGGAGCATGACCTCCCCCTCCTCCTCCGCCACAAAGCCCGCCGCTGTTTTCAGCGCCTGCGCCATCTCCTTTTGGTAGACGAAGGTGACGGAAAAGCTGTCGCAGGGCACCGTCCCCGTGTGGGTGACCCGCCAGCTCAAAAGCGGCGGCAGCGCGAAAATCTGATGATCCGCCGTGTAGAGCTTTCCCGTCACGGCACCTTCACCGCCTCTCCGGGGTAAATCAGATTCGGGTTTTTGATTTGGGGATTGGCCTGGATTAAGGCCGTCAGCTCCACGCCGTACTGTTTCGCCACGGCCCAGAGGGTATCCCCCTTCCGCACGGTGTGGACCCGCTGATGTTCCGCGGCGTTTCCCGCCGTGGAAGCGCCGCCGGAGCTTTCACCGGGGTTCCCCGCCTCCACG
Source organism: Oscillibacter sp. CU971 (assembly GCF_905219725.1). Taxonomy (NCBI): domain Bacteria; kingdom Bacillati; phylum Bacillota; class Clostridia; order Eubacteriales; family Oscillospiraceae; genus Oscillibacter; species Oscillibacter sp. CU971. Next base: position 822 of record NZ_CAJMXG010000006.1, on the reverse strand, counting down.
GCCTTAAGCCCGCCGTCATAGCCGCCCCCGTCCTCCCAAAACTCGAAGCGGTAGCGCACAAAGTCCGGCCTGGGCTCCTCCACGGCCTCCAGCGCCGCGAAGTAGGCCTTTTCCGCCTTCCAGACCGGATGAATCAAAAGCCCCGGCCCCTCCTGCTGAAAGACCCCGGCCAGCTCCTTGAAGCGCTGGTAAGCGTCCTCCCCCACAAACACGCCTTCCCCCTTCAGCACCTGGTAGGAGCCTCCCAGCTCCTGCATCACGCAGGGCCCGAAGGGGACCTGGTGGACGGCAATGCGCCGCCGGTGCTCCACCGTGTACACCTCCGGATTGTGGGGCCAGGTGAACTCCTTGAACCGCATAGGCGTCAAGCGCATATGGCATCCCCCTCTCCCCGGCCCTGCCGGAGGAAATCCCCCCGGCAGGGCCGGTATTTGTCAATAAATGGTAAACCCGCCGTCATACCGCCGGGCGTCCCGCTGCACCGCCTTGGAAAGGGCCCGGGCCCCGTCCTCCGCCCGGAGGGCGGGGCTTTCCCAGCCCTCTCCCCAGGGGAGGGGACGGGACAGCCGCGTTTCCCGTCCCGGCGCTCCATCAAGACCGCCTCCGCCAAGGCGGGCCGTCCCGGCCCCGTCCCGGCGCGGGGGGATGAAAGCGCCCCCGGCGGCCCCGCCGGATCTTCTCAAGGAAACCGGGCCCGCTTCCCCGGCGCGTCTCCCTCCGGCGGCTGTCTCCGCCGCTTCCGCCGTCCGCCTCGCCGCCGTCTCCCCTGTTCCGGCCTCCCGCCTGGCGGAGGGACCTTCAAGCGCCGTCCGGGAGCCTGTC
>NZ_CAJMXG010000005.1:0-37605 GCF_905219725.1 Oscillibacter sp. CU971 | reverse complement strand
GACCAGCGCCGGGGGCAGTGGAAATTACAGGGCGGAGTACGCCGTCCGGTGGACCCCGGTGGAGCCGGGGGATACCCACGTGGTCTGGGAGTACCGGGCCATCGGGGAGACGGTCCGGCTGGAAATCCCCCTGCCGGGAGGGGAGGAGACGGCATGAAGAAAGAGAAAAAGGGACGATTGTCCTCCCGAAGAAAAAGAAGCCTCCGCCGGGTCCTCATCGCGGCGGCGGCGGTGCTTCTGGTGAACCGGATTTTCCTCATCGGCCTCCTGTTCCCTATTCAGGCCCTCCGACACATCGAGGAGCGGACAGGCACGGGGCGGACCGCCGTGGTCTGCCGGGAGTGGACCCCGGAGATTTACAAGACCGGCCTGGTCTATCTGACGGAAAACGAGAACGTCACCATGCTCAGCGCGGTCCGCCTGTCGTTTTACGGCTGGACAGAGCTCTATGGCGTGCCGGTGGACTGCGGGGCGGAGGGTCCCATCCACGGCGGCTGGTGGAGCTTTGTACGGATGGAAAAGGCGGGCCGGTTCTATGTGTTCGGCAGGGTGGACGACCCGGAGATCGCCTGGCTGGAGGTCTATTTCATGCGCCCGGACGACCCCCGGGGGGAGGAACGGATCGGCCGGACCCACGGCAATTACGGGATTCATCGGGGCGACAGCGGCTGGATGGAGAAGGACGGACGGCTCTATTTCCTGTTTGAGGCCAACCTGGTGGATTGGAGCGAGTACCCCACCGGCCTCCGGGTCGTCGCCGTGGGCTATGACGAGGACAGGAATTTGGTCGCGCGGACGGATTTGGAACAGGGAGGCGTCTCCGTCGCCCAGTAAAAACACCGAGCCGGGAGGCGACGCCTCCCGGCTCGGTGTTTGTTCAGTCCTTCTTCAAATGCGCGTACCAGAGCAGGACCGCCAGTCCCGCACCACCCAGGATATTCCCCAGGGTGACGGGGAGGAGGTTTCCCAGGAGGAAGTTTCCCACGGTCAGGGCGGACAGGTCCACCCCGGCCTCCTGGGCCAGCTGGAGGTACTGGGGATTCCGCACCGCCAGAAGCCCGGCGGCGATGTAGTACATGTTCGCCACGCAGTGCTCAAAGCCGCAGAGGACGAAGTAGCAAACCGGGATAAAAGCTCCCATGAAGCGGCCCGCCGCGTCCTGGGCGGAGAGGGCCAGCAGCACTCCCAGGCACACCAGGACGTTGCAGAAANTCCCCAGCCCAAANCCGCTTAGAAACGGCAGGGCGCACTTCCCGGCGGCAAGGCGGATGGTGTAGACCGCCAGCCCTCCGGCGGAGTAGTTCNGCTGCCCGAAAAAGACGCAGCCCGCCGCCGCCAGAAGGGCCCCCAGGAAATTCCCCAGGTAGACCAGGGCCCAGTTCCGCAAAAGGCCGGAGAGGGTGCATTTTCTCTCCAGCAGGGAGAGAACCAGCAGGCTGTTCCCGGTGAAGAGCTCCGCCCCGGTGACGATGACCATGCACAGGCCGAGGGGGAAGAGGAGACCGGAGACGGTCCGGGCAAGGCCCGCGTTTTCCATGCCGTGAACCGCCGTGTTGGTGGCGGCGCAGCCCAGGGCGATGAGGGCCCCGGCCAGCAGGGAGAGGGCCAGGAGCTTCCCGGCGCTCTTTTGCGTCTTGGCCGTCCCTCCGGCGGCATAACGATCCAAAAATTCCTTGGGGGCAAGGTAATGCAAGGTTCTACTCCTTTCAAAGGCCCGCAATGCTTCCGCTCCAAGAGGAGCAGGGACTTGGTTGTGGGGCCTGAGCCCCTGCTCAGGCCATTCTCCTTCTATATGAGCATTTCCAAAGCAACTTAGAATAGGCCGGTGATTTTGCCGTTCTCGTCCACGTCGATCTTCTCGGCGGCGGGGACCTTGGGCAGGCCCGGCATGGTCATGATGTCCCCGGTCAGGGCCACCAGGAAGCCCGCCCCGGCGCTTACCTTCAGGTTCCGCACCGTAATGGTGAAGCCCTTGGGAGCCCCCAGCAGGGCCGGGTCGTCGGAAAAGCTGTACTGGGTTTTCGCCATGCAGACGGGGAGCTTGCCGAAGCCCAGAGCCTCCAGCTCCGCGAGCTGCTTCTTGGCGGCGGGGGTCAGGACGGCCCCGCCGGCGCGGTAGACCTTTTTCGCGATGGCGTTGATTTTGTTTTCAATCGTGTCCTCGGTATCATAGGCAAACCGGAAGTCGTTGGGCTCATCGCAGAGGCGCAGGACCTCTTCGGCAAGAAGCGTGCCGCCCTCGCCGCCCTTGGCCCAGACCTCGCTGAGGGCCGCGTTCACGCCCAGGGCCCGGCACTTGTCCTCCACCAGCTTCAGCTCGGCGGCGGTGTCCGTGGGGAAGGCGTTGATGGCAACGACACAGGGCAGGCCGTAGACGTTTTTGATGTTGTCCACATNCTGGAGGAGGTTGGGAAGCCCCTTCTCCAGGGCCTCCAGATTCTCGGCGTTCAGCTCCGCCTTGGGGACGCCGCCGTGGTTTTTCAGCGCCCGGACGGTAGCCACCACCACCACGGCGGAGGGCTTGAGCCCCGCCAGGCGGCACTTGATGTCCAGGAACTTCTCCGCCCCCAGGTCCGCGCCGAAGCCCGCCTCCGTGACGGCGTAGTCCGCCAGGCGCATGGCCAGCCGCGTGGCCATGACGGAGTTGCAGCCGTGGGCGATGTTGGCNAAGGGCCCGCCGTGGATAAAGGCGGGGGTGCCCTCCAGGGTTTGGACCAGGTTGGGCTTGAGGGCGTCCTTCAAGAGGGCCGCCATGGCCCCCTCGGCTTTCAGGTCGTGGGCGGTGACGGGCTTGCCGTCGCAGGTGTAGGCCACCACCATCCGGCCAAGGCGCTCTTTCAGGTCCAGAATGTCGCTGGAAAGGCACAGCACCGCCATAATCTCGCTGGCTACCGTGATGTCAAAGCCGTCCTCCCGGGGGACGCCCTGCATCCGGCCCCCCAGGCCGTCCACGATATTGCGAAGCTGCCGGTCGTTCATGTCCACGCAGCGCTTCCAGGTGATTCTCNTCACGTCGATNCNCAGGGTGTTCCCCTGCTGGATGTGGTTGTCCAGCATGGCGGCGCAGAGATTGTTGGCCGCGCCGATGGCGTGGAAGTCCCCGGTGAAGTGGAGGTTGATGTCCTCCATGGGCACCACCTGGGCGTAGCCACCCCCGGCCGCGCCGCCCTTCACGCCGAAGACGGGGCCCAGGGAGGGCTCCCGCAGGGCCACCAGGACGCTCTTTCCCAGGCGGCGGAGGGCGTCGGCCAGGCCCACGGTGGTGGTGGTTTTCCCCTCCCCGGCGGGGGTGGGGTTGATGGCGGTGACGAGAATCAGCTTCCCGTCGCCCCGCCGGCTCTCCTTGAGGAGGCGGGGGTCCACCTTGGCCTTGTAGTTTCCATAGAGTTCCAGGTATTGGGGGTCCACCCCGGCGGCGGCGGCAATCTCCCCAATGGGGCGCATCTGGCAGGACTGGGCGATCTCAATGTCGGACGGAACGTGCATGGCGGGGCCCTCCTTTGTGAAATAAAAAGGTATGACTTATTTTAGACAGGAAGATGATATCATACTCGGGAGGGAAAGGGAAGTGGAAGATTTCACAAGGAAAAGGGATTGTTTTTCTTCGGATTCTATGTTATCGTTGACATAAGAAGCCGAAGGGCGGGACGGATACTACGAAGAGGAAAGGGAGGACGGACCATGGAGCTCAGCGTGAACGGACGGCAGCGGCGGGCCGCGCAGGCCGTGAAGAACGAACCCCGGGCGGAGAAGCAGCCCGCCGGAACGGGGGCGGCCCCCAAACGGACGGGAAGCGACAAGGCCGACTGGTCCCAGGCGGCGCTGGCCTTCCTCCAGGAGATGGACCGGCAGAGCATGGAGGAGGAGCGGAAGCGGCTGGAGGTCAAACGGCAGAAGAACGGGGNGCTGGAAATGCTCTCCAAGTCCCTGNACGTTATGGAGAAGTGCCGGAAGATCGCCTCCCGCATCATAAAGGGCGACAAGGTGCCGCCCCAGGACGAGCAGTTTTTGATGGAGGCTGACCCGGAGGGGTACAAGCTGGCCCTGGCCTGCCGGGTGCCCAAGGAGAAACCCAAGGAGTGGGAATCTGTTCTGGAGGAAGAGAAGGAGGACGGCTCCGGCGGCGAGANGGCGGATTCCACGGAGGCCGCGGAAACCGCCGGAGAAACCGCGGAGTGCTGAACAGAGAAAACGCCAAGGCGGCGGGGAAGCTTCCCNGCCGCCTTTTTGCCGCGTCAGCGGCGCTCGTGAATGAATTTTTCCAGCAGCCGGGAGACCTCCCGGATGTCGATGGGTTTGGCGACGTGGGCGTTCATGCCCGCGTCCAGGCATTTTTTGATGTCCTCCGAGAACGCGTCGGCGGTCATGGCAATGATGGGAATGTCTTTGTCGGGCCTGTCCAGCTTACGGATGGCCTCCGTGGCCTCATAGCCCGTCATCACCGGCATCCGGAGGTCCATCAGCACCGCGTCGTAGAAGCCCACGGGGGACGCCTCGAACTTGTCCACGCAGATGCGGCCGTTTTCCGCCCAGTCCAGCTCCATCCCCAGGTCGGACAAAAGCTCGTTGGCAATCTCCCAGTTCAGGTCGTTGTCCTCCGCCAGGAGGATGTGGCGGCCGGTGAAGTCGGCGTATTTCTCCTCATGAAGCTGTTCGGCGGCGGCGCTGGCGTCGTTGATAAAGGGCTTGAGCCCGTAGAAGAGGGTGGAGCGGAACAGGGGCTTGGAAATGAAGCCGGTGATGCCCGCCTGCTTGGCCTCCGACTCGATTTCGCTCCAGTCGTAGGCGGAGATCAGCATGATGGGAGTCTCGTCGCCGAAGCGGCGGCGGATCTCCTTGGCGGCGCTGATGCCGTCCATGTCCGGCAGCTTCCAGTCCAGGAGGATGATGTGGTAGTGGTCCCGGGCCTTGGCCCGCCGGTCCAGCATCTCCAGGGCGCCCTCCGCGTTCAAAGTCCAGTCGGCCTTCACGCCGATGGATTTCAGGGAGGCGGCGGTGCTCTCGCAGAGCTGCCGGTCGTCGTCCACCACCAGGATGTTCCACTCGGGGAGGATCATCTCCTCCTCCGGGGTCTCAGCCCGCTCCAGGTCCAGGGTGACGTGGAACTCGCTGCCCTTGCCCAGCTCGCTTTCCACCTCGATGGTGCCGCCCATGGTGTCCACGATGTACTTGGTAATGGCCATGCCCAGGCCGGAGCCCTCGGTCCGGCGGACCCGGGCGCTGTCCTCCCGGACGAAGGATTCAAAGATCTTTGCCTTGAACTCCGGGGTCATGCCGATGCCGTTGTCCTTGACCACGATGTGGGTCCGGACGTAGCCCTCTCCCTTGGGAGATTCCTCCTCGTAGAGGGAGACCTGGATGAGTCCGCCGTCGGGGGTGAATTTCAGGGCGTTGCCCAGGATGTTTAGAAGGACCTGGTTCAGCCGCACGCTGTCGCAGCAGACATTCTCCGTGGAGATGTCGTGGATGAACACGTCAAACTGCTGGTGCTTGGAGCGGACCTGGGGCTGGGCGATGCTGACGATGCTGTCCATCACCTCCCGGAGGGAAACCTGGTCCATGTTCAGCGTCAGCTTGCCGCTTTCGATTTTGCTCATGTCCAGCACGTCGTTGATAAGGCCCAGGAGGTGGCGGCTGGAGAGGGTGATTTTTTTCAGGCAGTTTTGCACCTGCTGCTTGTCGTCAATGTTGGCGGTGGCGATGGCCGTCATGCCCACAATGGCGTTCATGGGGGTCCGGATGTCGTGGGACATGTTGGAGAGGAATTCGCTCTTGGCTTTGTTGGCGTGGACGGCCTCCTTCCGGGCGGCCTCCAGCTCCACCATCTGCTCCCGGAGAAGCCGGAAATACTGCCAGAACACCAGCAGCAGGGCCAGCAGCACCACGGCGCAGCCCAGGAAAACCAGGTACAGCCAGGCGTGGCTGAGGTCGCTGACGGCCTGGTCCAGCTCGCCGTAGGGCAGCACCGTCACCAGGTACCACTCGGAGTAGGGCAGCTTGTTGCACTGCAGGTGCCGCCGCTCGCTGCCAAAGACCATGAGGGTGGAGTAATCCTCGCCTTTATCCATGGCGGCCTCCAGCTCCCGGATGTACTGCTCCCCGCTTTCCCCCTGCTCCTCGAAGAGGGTCTGGATGCGGTCGAAGTAGTTTTCCCGGAAGGCGTCACCGCTGTGGATGACGAAGGACCCGTCCCGGCGGATGATGTGGGAATAGACCAGGGAGTTCTCGCTGTACAGGGAGAGGGTGTCGGCGATGTAGTCGGCGGGGAGGCTGGCCACCAGGGCGGTGGAGGTCGTCCCGTCCGCCATCAGGTATTCGGCGGAGACGCCCAGGAGCACGTCCTTCTGCCCAGTGGCAATGGAGGCCACGGNNACCTTTCTGTCCCCGTTGTTCATGGAGGCCAGGAAGGAGTCCGGGTCCGCCAGGACGGGCTCGTCGCCGTAGATCATGTCGAACGCGCCGGTGGGAGAGTAGAAGGCCAGGGCCGCGAAGTCCCGGGCCTTGGCGTTGCGGGCCAGCTCCGCCCGCAGGGAGGAGGGGGAGGCGCTGTCCGGGGGAATGCTCCCCACCAGGGAGTCCACCTGGGACAAACGCAGCTCGATGGTGGTGGCGAAGTGCTGGGTGACCTTTTCCCCCATGCCGGTCATGTAGGTGGTGCCCACGGCGCTGATGGTCTCGCCGCTTTTCCGGCTCATGCAAAAGGCCAGGAAGNAGAAGATGCACACCGTCAGCAGGAGAATCAGCGCCAGGCTGACGGTGAGGAAGCGGGTGGCGCTGTTGAGAAGCTTTTTCATCCCGCGCTCTCTTTCTGNAAGGCTTCAATGGCGGCTGCGGTCTGGCTGTAATCCGCCCGCACCTCCTCCGCCAGAGCGTCGGACTCCGGCGTGTAGCCGTTCCGCAGAGATTCGCAGAGGCGGCTGCTGGACGCCTGGAGCTTGTCGATGCTCAGGTTCTGGCACACGCCCTTGATGGTGTGGGCGGCCCGGAAGGCCTCTTCGTAATTCTTCTCCTCCAAAGAGCGGCAGAGGAGCTCATAGCTGCCGTCGCTCAAAAATTTCAAAACGAATTTCTGGACCAGCCGTTCGCTGCGCAGGCGGCCGATGGCGTCGTCATAGTTGCCNCCCATGGCGGCGTAGCACTCCTGTAAGGTCATGTGGATGCTCCTCCTTTATTTTAAAACGTCTTCCCCCGGGTCCTGCCCGTCCTCGATGGGGGAGATGACGGAGAGGGTGTCGCGCATGGACTCGTCATAGAAACGGTACTGGCCCCGTCCGCCCCGCTTGACGGTGTAGAGGGCCGCGTCCGCCGCGTGGAACAGGGCGTCGTAGCCGCCGGGGACCGTGGCCGTCAGGGCCGCGCCCATGCTGACGGAGAGGGGGAACTGCTCAAACCGGCCGCAGAGAGACTGGAAGATGCGGGAGAGAACGGCGTCCACGTCATCCTTATACTCCAAGAAAATGAGGAACTCGTCCCCGCCCACCCGGGCGGCGATGTCGCCGCCCCGGATGCACTGGCGGAGCTTCTCCGCCAGGTGGACCAGCACCTGGTCCCCGAAGGAGTGGCCGTAGGTGTCGTTGGCGGACTTGAAGTGGTCCAGGTCGAAGATGACCAGGGCGTAGGACGCGGTGGGGCGGGTCTCAATGCGCTCGAGGATGCGCTTTTTGGCGTAGGCGTGGTTTAAAAGGCCGGTGAGGGCGTCGTGGGAGGCCATGCGCTCCAGGGCGTTCAGCTTCATCCGGGAGTCGTGGATGTCGATGGCCTTTCCGATGGCGCCGGTATAGCGGGGGGGCTCGTCGCTGGACCAGGTGGCCCGGGCCACAATCTGGGTCCAGCGCCAGGCGCCCTTGTAGTTCAGCTTGCAGTCGTAGGTCACCACCGGCAGGTCCGGGCTGGTGCTGCGCAGGGCGTCGGCGAGGTTTTGGGTGTCCGCGGGGTCCATGACGTTCATCGTGTCCGGCTGGTGGAAGGGGTCCATGATGATTTCCTCCAGCCCCAGGTGCTCCGCGCCCCAGTTGGAGAGGGTGATCATGGGCGGGGAGACGGTGAACTCGAATTGGATCTCCTTGCTCATGTCGGCGAAGAAGCTGTACTTCATCCGCTCGTGCTCCAGAAGCTGAAGGGTCCGCTCGGAGGCGGTGAGCTCCTCATGGCGGCGGATCTCCTGGGCCACGTTGCGCATTTCCCGGCGGTCCCGCTGGGCCACGGAGTTGCTGCCGCTCATCAGCGCGGGCAGATCCGGGGACAGCTCCCGCAGGCAGTCCAGCAGCAGGGGGTTGAAGGCGCCGCACTGGCCCGCCAGAATCATGTCCACCGCCTTCTCATGGGAGAAGGAATCCTTATAGCACCGCTTGGAGGTCAGGGCGTCGTACACGTCCGCCAGGGCCACAATCTGGGCGGCAATGGGAATCTCGTCTCCCAGGAGCCCGTCGGGATAGCCCCGTCCNTCCCAGCGCTCGTGATGCCAGCGGCAGATGTCGTAGGCCACCTTCACCAGCGGGTCNTNCTGGTGGATGGGGAGGTTTTCCAGCATTTCCGCCCCGGCCATGGAGTGGGTCTTCATGACGGCGAATTCCTCGTCGGTGAAGCGGCCGGGCTTGTTGAGGATCTTTTCGTCGATGGAGATCTTTCCGATGTCGTGCAGGGCCGAGGCCGTGCAGATCATGGAGATGTCCGAGGGGGAGAGCTGGTAGCGCTCCGTCTTCTGGACCAGGTGGTTCAGCATCAGCTCCGTCAGGGTGCGGACGTTGAGGACGTGGAGGCCGCTCTCGCCGTTTCGGAACTCNACGATGTGGCTGAGGATGTCGATGAGCAGGCTGCTGCGCTGCTCGTTTTCATAAATTTGATCCGCCACCATGTTGGCCAGGCGCTTTTGCTTGGCGTAAAGCATGATGGTATTGACCACCCGGCGGTGGACGATCAGCGCGTCGAAGGGCCGGGAAATAAAATCGGTGACGCCCANCTCATAGGCCCGCTCAATGTGGCTGGAGCCGGTCTCGGCGGAGATCATGATGACGGGGATGTCCTCGATCCAGTGGTTTTGGGCCATGACCTCCAGGACGCCGAAGCCGTCCATCNGAGGCATGACGATGTCCAGGAGAACCAGGGAAATTTCACTCCCCCGCTGCTGGAGCAGGCCCACGCCCTGCAGTCCGTCCTCGGCCTCGANGATCTCATACTCGTCGTCCAGCATGTCGGCCAGGATGGAGCGGTTGAGCTCCGAGTCGTCCACGATCAAAATTTTCTGCTTTTGTTCCGTACTCAAAAGGGATCACTTCCTTGTCCTCGGGTTCCTGTCCGCCGACGGCGGATCCCCCTAAAAGAAGGGGACATAAAACAGCCATGTTACAATATGCTGATTCTACCACAGAAAATTGAAAATAGCAAGAACGAACCGAGGGGAACCAAGGGGAAAGAAACGTACTTGCCCCGTCATTTTGACACTTCTATTATTTGGAAGCAAACCGGCGTTTTCTACAAATAATGACAAAAAAGAGGCAAAAAATTGTCAGAGCCGTCAAGGGACGCCAAAGGGGGCGCAACAAAGGCGGGGATTTTTGGAGAAGGCGGCAAAACTAGAGAAAATCGTTGAGATTTTGTTAAAAATGGAAGATGTGCCCGGCAAAAAAGTACTTGATTTTTTTGGGAGAATAGTTCATAATGAGGGTTACCTGTTAAAGCAGGCGGAAATTAGTGTTGCAAAACGCACATGTAAAATGGAGAAACGACATGGGCCGGGCGGAATGAAACGGCGTTCCGCCGAATAGGATGGAGGGCCATTTATACGAACCGGAAAACGCGCGCCTTGGCGACAACCCGCGCGTTTGTCTTGCCCGGAGGAAAGGGGCGGGTTCGGGCCGTTTTTCCAAAAACGGGATATGACTGGAGGGTGAGACCACATGGATTTCCTGTCGAGCAACTCCTCTNTGATGCTGGAAAAGTCCCTGGGCTACCTGTGGGCGAAACAAAGCGCCATCGCGGACAACGTTTCCAACGCGGAAACGCCCGGCTACCGGGAGAAAATCGTTACGTTTGAGGAGAGCCTGAAAAGCAAGCTGCTTCAGGCTTCCCGGGGGGCCGCTCCGGTGAAGTCGATGCGCGAAGTGCTGGAGGGGAGCTCCTTCCGCGTGACGGAGCAGGCGGTTCAGACCCGGATGGACGACAACGGCGTCAACGTTACCGCCCAAATGTCGGAGGCCATCCGCAACGCCTATCAGATGCGCTATGTAATGAGCTCCATCAACTCGGGACTGACCACGCTGCGCACCGCCATCCGGGGCCAGTGAGGAAACGGCGGCGATCCGGGCGGGAGTTCCCGCCGGATGCTTTTCCGCTTCACATTGCTGAATAAGGACTGCCGGAAGGCAGAGCAAACGATTACGGGACCGGATTCTCCGGCCCCGCACANGACTGCCGGGACACGCCCGGCGGGGAATGGAACAGCAGAGGAGAATTTGACCTATGGCATTTTTGAGTTCGATGAACATTGTGGCCTCCGGCATGACGGCCCAGCAGCTGCGGCTGGACATCGTGGGGGAGAACGTGACCAACTCCACCACCACTCGGGTGGAAGAGGGCGAAGGGGCCTACCGGAGGAAGATGGTGGTTTTCGAGGCCGAAACCGGCCGGGACGGCTTCCGCCGGGCCATGGCCCGGGCCTCCTCCGGCATGGTGCCGAACAACCAGGTTCCCGGCGGCGTGCGGGTGGCCCAGATTGTGGAGGACCCGTCCCCCATGAAGCTGGTCTATGACCCCGCCCACCCCGACGCCAACGAGGACGGGTATGTGGAAATGCCCAATGTGGACATGGTAAAGGAAATCGCCGACGCCATGGCCGCCACCCAGGCCTTCAGCTCCAACGTCACCATGTTCAACACCATGAAAACCGTGGTGACGGACGCGCTCCAGATCGGCAAGTGACGGTGAGGGGCCGCAGAGAGTTTTAGAGAGGAGATGGTTCCCGTTATGCTGACGCCGATGGAAAAGCTGACCCCGCTGGCTCCGCTGAACGCGGGTAAAGAACAAAAAGGCAAGGACGCTTCCTCCTCCGTGGAGGGGAGCATTTTCGGCACGATTTTCCGCTCCGCCATTGACANTGTCAAAGAGACGGACGCGGAAGCGAGAGAAGCGCAATATCTGCTGGCCACCGGCCAGCTGGACAATCCCGCTATGGCGATGATCGCCGGCACGAAAAGCGCGATGGCAGTTGATTTTTTGATTCAGCTCCGGAACAAGGCCCAGGACGCCTATTCCGAGCTGACCAGAATGAGCCTGTAAGCGCGGCCGGCGGGCGGGGGAGTCCCCCGTGCTGCCCGGCCCCCAGGACCAGGGCAGCATAAATCATGTCTATACATGTCTACAGGACGCCGCGGCGCGGCGGAGAGAAGGAGGTGACAGCGGTTGAACGACGTGAAGGAAANNGCCAGGNCGTTTCTGAGCAAGACGGGGGAACGCCTGAAAAAAGTATCGAAAAAGGTATGGCTCGTCATCGCCGCTGTACTGGTGGCCCTGATTGNGGTCGCCGCCATCGCTTTNACGCTNAACNAGCAGNATTACGCCGTGCTGGTCACCCAGGTGAGTGACGACGAGGCGTCCAAGATCCTGACCTTCCTGAGCGAGCAGGGCGTCACGAATTACCGGGTGGAGGACGGGAACACCGTCATGGTCCCCGCCGGGCAGGAGGCGGCGCTGAAGGCCCGCATCCTCATGGCGAACCTGAACCAGACCGGAAACTACTACATGGAGAACATGAACGCGTTCTCCACCAATGAGGAACGGGTATACGCCAAGCTCCAGGATTTGCAGGACAGCATGGCGGCCACCATCCGCAACTTCCCCGACGTGATGGACGCGGACGTGTTCATCACACCGGGAGAGAACCGGGCCTACATACTGGACAGCGGCAATGTGGTGGAGGCCACGGCCGCCGTCAGCGTCACCATGGTGGAGGGCAAGATGCTCACCGACGGGCAGGCGGAGGCCATCCGGGATCTGCTGGCTCACGGCGTGCAGGGGCTCAAAATCGAGTCCGTCAGCATTTCAGACAAGCTGGGCAACGTNTATTTGACGGAGGACGCCTTGAACGGCGAGGTCTCGGCGCTGAAGATGCAGCTCCAGCAGGCTATGGAAAACCGCATCCGCACCCAGGTCATGAACGTGCTGAGCCCCTTCTTCGGAGAGGACAACGTCCGGGTGGGCGTCACCTGCGAGGTGGAAGTGGNCCGCACCACCGAGGTGCGGAACGAGACCANCCTCCCCGAGTACGCCCAGGACGGCTCCACCAACGGAGAGGGCATCAAGGGCTCCGAGCGGAACGAGGCCTGGATTTCCCGCCCCGGCGACGGCACCGTCGGCGGCGTGGTGGGCACGGAGGTCAACAGCGACCTGCGGGAGACCGTGGAGGCCGGAATGACCGTCCGGGACGACGACACGGGACTCTACGTCAGCAAACAGACGGACTGGGACAACACCCACAGCACCATCAACATCGACAACAACGGGGCGGTCAAAATGACCGACTGCTCCGTGGCGGTCTCCATCAACGNCCGGGCGGCGGAAGACTTCAACGTGGAGAGCATCCGCCAGCATACGGCCCGGGCCGCGGGGATCGCGGGAGAGGTGGACCCCGNCACCGGCGAGGAAATCCTGGACGGCANGATCTCCGTGGTGGCCATGAACTTCTTCGATCCCAACCAGGGCATCGCGCCCGGAGTGACGCCTCCCGCGCCGGCGGTACCCGTGTGGGTGCTGATTGCGGCGGGCGTTGGGCTGCTGCTGTTTATCATTCTGCTGACCGTCATTCTCCTGCTGCGCAGAAAGAACCGGAAGAAGCGCGAGGAAGAGGAGGCCCGCCAGCGGGAAGAGGCGGAAGCCCTTATGCGGGCGGCCGGCCTGGGCCTGGACGGCGAGATTCCCGGGACCGGCGCCGACGTGATGGACCTGGAGATGGAGCGGAGCATGGAGCTGCGCAAGGACATCCGCCAGTTCGTCAGCGACAACCCGGAGATTGCGGCCCAGATGATCAAGGTTTGGCTGAAAGGGGGCGACGGCAATGGCTGAGACGGCAGTGGCGGTCGCCCCCCAGGCGGCAAAGCAGATGGAGCTCTCCACCGCCCAGAAGGCGGCGGCGGTCATCATCGCCCTGGGANCCGAGAAGGCGTCTCTCGTCTATAAGTACATGGAGGACGAGGAGGTCGAGCAGCTCACCCTGGAGGTGGCCCGCCNGGGCGNGCTGANCACCCAGCAGACGGAGGACGTTCTCAACGAGTTCTACCAGCTGTGCCTGACCAACAAGGCCGTCACCGAGGGCGGCTTGGAATACGCCAGGGCCGTCCTGGAGAAGGCCTATGGCGAGCAGGCGGCGGCGGAGCTCCTGGGCAAGGTCACCAAGAGCCTGAAAAACCGGGAATTCGCCTTCATGGACAAGGCGGACGTCAAGTCCCTGTTCTCCGCCCTGCGGGGCGAACGGCCCCAGACCATCGCCCTGGTCCTCTCCTACGTGNACNCGNACAAGGNGGCGNGCGTGGTGGCCCAGCTGGAGGAGAAAAAGCAGATCCAGGTGGTGGAGAGCATCGCCAAGCTGGACAGCGTCTCCCCGGCGGCCATCAAGATTGTGGAGGCGGAAATGCACAACCGGTTCTCCAACATTATGACGGATACCAACATCAAGGTCGGCGGCATAGACTATGTGGCCGACGTGATGAACAACCTGGACCGGACCAGCGAGAAAAACATCTTCGACGGCCTGTCCGACCCGGACCTGGCGGACGAGATCCGCAAGCGGATGTTCGTTTTCGAGGACATCATCACCATGGACGACCGCTCCGTGCAGCGCTTTGTCCGGGACTGCGATCCCNGGGACCTGGTGCTGGCCCTCAAGGCCGCCAACACGGAGGTTGCCAACAAACTGTTTGCAAACATGTCCTCCCGCATGGCCCAGAGCATCAAGGACGATTTGGAAATTACATCCAACGTCCGCATGAAGGACGTGGAAGAGGCCCAGCAGCGCATCGTCGGCATCATCCGCGGACTGGAGGAGAAGGGTGAAATCATCATCCTGAAGNGCGGAAAGGACGATATCATTGCCTAGTATTTGGAAATCCATCATGCGTCCCAAGGCCGAGCCCTACCAGTTCCCCAAGGCGGAGGAGCTGGTTTTGGAGGAGGAAACGGCCGCCGGGGTTCCGCCGCCCCCCCTTGAGGAGGAGGACGGCGAGGCGCCGCCGGCGGTGGACGTCCGGGTGGGCGAAGAGGCGGAAGCCCCGGAGCCCGAACCGGAACCGGAGCCCGAACCGGACCCGGTGAGCTTCGCCCAAATCCANGCGGAGCAGATCATCGCGGACGCGCACCGCCGGGCCGAGGCGATTTTGGACCAGGCCCGGCTGGAAGCGGAGATCAAGGCCCAGGANCTTTTCGAGTCCTCCCGCCAGAGCGGCCTGGAGGCCGGACGGGCGGAGGGATNGGCCCANGGNGCCACCCAGGCCCTTCAANAGGGCCAGCGTGCCCAGCAGAGACAGGCTGAGGAGNTGGCCGCNGNCTTTGACAAATNCCTGGAGCGGGCNGGAACCGCCCTGGACCGCCAGATGGAAGACAACNTAGNCGAGCTGCGGGACCTTGCCATCGCCATTGCGGAAAAGGTGGTCTGCGTCAGCCTGAAAAGCAGCAGCGAGGTCATCTGCCGGATGATTCAAACCGCCATCGACAAGCGGAAGCGCCGGGAGTGGGCCCATATCTATATCGCGGAATGCGACGCCAAGCACCTTTCCAAGGTTCCNGCCTCTTTGATGAACGCCCTCTCGGCCCTCTCGGACCGGGTGCGCATCATTCCCATGGCGGACGACGAGGCGGGCACCTGCATCATCGAAACCCCGGATGAAATTGTGGACGCCAGCGCCGCCACACAGATGAACAACATCCGAACCCTGCTGTCNGNCGCCGGGCCCGTTGAAGAGGGCGTCAGCTTCGGCAACCTGAATTTCAGCGGCGGCGTGTAGAAGGAGTATGTATGNTCCGGCAAATGATCCGTCAGGTCTACAACGCGGAGACCTACAGCCTGACCGGGAAAATTGAGTATATTGTCGGAATGTCCATTGNGGCCAGCGNCGGCCGGGCGGCCGTCGGCGACATCTGCCGGATCTACAACGGCGATTCCGGCGGGCAGGTCACCGCCGAGGTGGTGGGCTTCAAGAACGACCACATTCTGCTGATGCCCTATTCCGACATGGCGGGCATCTCGGCGGGCAACTTCGTCCGAAACACCGGGCGGCAGCTGACGCTGCGGGTGGGGGAGTTCCTCCGGGGCCGCATCATCAACGCCATGGGCCANCCCATAGACGGCAAGCCCCCCTTCGAGGGCGGCGACGCCTACTGCGTGGGCGGTTCCTATATCAATCCCCTCCGCCGCCCCCCCATCCGGGAGCGGATGGAGTTTGGAGTTAAAGCCATAGACGGCATGATTACCATAGGCAAGGGCCAGCGCATCGGCATCTTCGCGGGCTCCGGCGTGGGNAAATCCACGCTGATGGGCATGATCGCGAAAAACGTCAAGGCGGACATCAACGTCATCGCCCTGGTGGGCGAACGGGGGCGCNAGGTTCTGGAATTNGTCNANNNGGACCTGGGCGAGGAGGGCATGCGCCGCTCCGTATTGGTGGTGGCAACCTCCGACCAGCCCGCCATGCTGCGGATGAAGTGCCCCAGCGTGGCCACGGGCATCGCCGAGTACTTCCGGGACCAGGGCTACGACGTCCTCCTTATGATGGACTCCCTGACCCGGTTCGCCATGGCCCAGCGGGAAATTGGCCTTGCCATCGGCGAACCGCCGGTGAGCCGGGGCTACACCCCTTCCATGTACGCGGAAATGCCCAAGCTCCTGGAGCGAAGCGGCAATTTCGATAAAGGCTCCATCACCGGCGTGTACACCGTGCTGGTGGAGGGCGACGACACCAACGAGCCCATCGCGGACACGGTCCGGGGCATCCTGGACGGGCACATCGTCCTCTCCCGGGCCCTGGCCAACAGCAACCACTATCCGGCCATCGACGTCTCCGCCAGCATTTCCCGGCTGATGGTGGAAATCGTGGACCAGGAGCACCGGCAGCTGGCTTCCCGTCTGCGGGATATCCTGAGCACCTACGAAAAGAACCAGGACCTGGTGGCCATCGGCGCCTATAAGCCGGGAACCAACCGGAACCTGGACTACGCCCTGAGCAAAATCGACGCGGTGAACGCCTTTTTGACCCAGGACATCAACGAGGCCTTCAGCTATAGCCAGTGCATCGAAAAGCTGAAACAAATCCTGAACTAACNGAACCAAAGGAGAACACGCGGTGAAGAAATTCAAGTTCGCTTTGGATACCGTCCTTTCTTACAAGGAACAGGTCTTGGGCGTGCTCCAGGGGGAGCATGCCGAGGCCGTGGCCCGGGTCCGGGCCCAGGAGGAGCTGCTGGAAAAGCTCTGGCGGGAGTACCGGGACTGCAACGAGGACTACCGGGACCGGGNGCTGGAGGGCATTNCGNTGACGGAGGCGCTGATGTATCAAAGCGCCCTCCGGGCCGCCGANCANGAGATTCAGCGGGAGACGAAACGNCTGGAAGAGCTGGAGGCCGAGGCGGAAAAGCGCCGGGAGGCCATGGTGGAGGCGAAAAAGGAGACTTCCTCCATCGAAAAGCTCAAGGAGAAGAAGCTGGAGGCCNATCACAAGGAGGAGGCCAAAAGCGAGGAGCTGTTTATCGAGGAGTTCGTCAGCTCCACCCGGGCTCACGCGGCCTCGTAACTTGGTTCCACGCGGCGCGGGAGCGCCGTTTGGAAATAGATACTCTATATGAATGAGGAGGTGAACAAGCGTATGGAACAATTGATGAGCACCTTGCTGGCAAACACTCAGCTTCCCCAGGCGGCCCCGCCGGCGAAGAAGGGAGAGTCCTCCGCCCAGAAGGACGGCTTCCAGAAGCTGCTGGAGCAAAAGCAGACGGACGCGCCGCAGCCCGCGAAGCCGGAGAAGGCGGAGACTCCGCAAAAACCCCAGGAGGCCCAGGACGCGGAANAGCNCCAGGAAACGGAGACTCNGGTTCAGGCCGGACCCAAGGGCCAAAAGGAGCTGGAGGATCAAATGGCCCTGGCGGCCATGGCGANGCTGCAAAATCCGGTGGTGCCTGTGGAGCAGGCCCTGACGCCGGAGGTCCAGGCGGAGGCCGCCGCGGACGAAATCGCCCCTCTGGCGGCGGAGACGCTTCTGACCCCGGAGACGCGCGGTTTGGCTCAGGAGGCGGAACAGCCCGTACTGGAAGCCCCCGTGGAGGAGGGCGAGGCCCCGGCGGCGGACCANAAGGTCCTGGCGGAGGAGCTTCCCCAGACCATCAAGACCCCGGAAGCCTCTCAGGAGGCGGAGGGCCGGACCGTGGAAATCAAGGTGGAGACCGGCAAGGACGAAGTCCGGGAGACGGAAGCCTCCGACACGGAGGAGGGCCCCGAATTCCAGGGCATGGAGACCGAGGCCCCCGTTTTTGAGGACGTGAAAGCCGTCCCGGTGAAGGTGGGCGAGGCCCCCAAGGCCGCGGAAACCCAGGAGCCTGTGGAAAAGCAAATCGGGCCCAAGCTGGCGGAAGCCCTGCAAAACGGCGAGACCCGTGTGGAAATCCAGCTGACCCCGGAGANCCTGGGCAAGGTTACCGTGGAGATGACCTGGAGCAAGGACGGCGGCCTGGTGGTCCAGCTGCACGCCGAGAACCGGGAAACCCAGAATCTGCTGTCCAAGAACACGGCGGGCCTGGAGCAGCTGCTCGGCCGGGAGGCCCAGCAGGAGGTCCGGGTGGAAGTCCCCCGTCAGGAGGAGAGCCAGCGGCAGGATCTCTATGAGCAGCAGCAGGAGCAGCACCGGCAAAGACAGCAGGAGCAGCGCCGCAAGCAGACGAGCGGCGAGGATTTCCTCCAGCAGCTCCGGCTGGGACTGATCCCCCTGGACGGGGAATAAGCGCGGAAAGGGAGTGAATCAATGAGCGATTTTATGAGCGATATCGGAAGCCTGTACGGAACCCATAAAGTGGGCGACACGGAAATCACCATCAAGAAAAAAGGCAGCAACATGGACCTGGACATGATGGATTTCATCACCTTGATGATTACCCAAATGACGAACCAGGGCATCGACGACAGCATGGATACCTCGGAAATGCTGAACCAAATGGTGCAGATGCAGATGATCCAGTCCATGGTCAACATGACCGACGCCGTAACGATGAACTACGCCGCGTCCCTGGTGGGCAAGGAAGTCACCGTGGGCAAACTCGAGGAAGGAAAGCTCCAGGAGGTAGTCGGCACCGTTACCGCCACCGGCACGATGGATGGACAGCCCGTGATTTTCATCGACGACAAGTACTACTACCTCAGCGATATTATGGCCGTCGGACGGCTGCCGGAGCCCCCGGAGGAAGAGGACGACGACAAGGTGGACGGCGATAAGCCCACCGACCCCACCAAACCCGGTGAAACCGAAAAACCGGATGAAACCGATAAGCCCACCGACCCCACCAAACCCGGTGAAACCGAAAAACCGGATGAAACCGATAAGCCCACCGAGCCCGTAGAGCCCGGCGGCGGAACGGAGTCCCCGGACAATGGGGAGAACGGCGCACCCACAGAAGGCGAAGGCTAAGGTGATCCTTCCATGATCNAACNCGTAGCTAGANAGAGCCAAATCCAGCAGATNCCGGACGCAGGGAAGCGGACGGCTGCGGGCGGCTTCGCCATGGCTTTGCAGGCGGAGCTGACCAGGGCCGGACAGGACGTCCAATTCTCCAAGCATGCCAGGAGCCGGGCGGAGGNGCGGGGCATCGAAATCACCCCGGACCGCATCGACCAGATCAAAGGCAGCATGGTGCGGGCCCAGGCCAAGNGCGCGACGAACATTCTGGCTATGGACACCGAAAAGGCCTTCATTATCAATGTCCCCCATGGGCGGGTCATTACGGCCATCACCCAGGATGAAATGAAGGACAGCGTATTCACCAATATCGACGGCGCCGTGTTCCTGTAACAACAGATGGCAGGACCGGACGTTCGGAGGCCATTGGGTTCCGTCCGACTGACGGGGCCCAGGCGGCGCCAAGGATTCGAAAGGAGTTCAATTTCCCTATGACCGGATCAATGTACGCATCCATTGCGGGTCTTCGGACCCACATGCAAAAGCTCTCCGTAATCGGCAACAACGTTGCCANCNTCAACACCGAAGGATACAAAAAGNAAAGAACCGTCTTCCGGGACAGCGTGTACAGCATGTACACCAGCGGAAGCAACGGCACCGAAGTGATTGGCGGCATCAACCNCTCCCAGATCGGCTACGGCTCCAGAGTGGGCAGCATCGATCTGAATATGTCCTCCTCCAGCTATAACCCCGGCAGCCCCATGGACTGCGCCCTGACCGGCGACGGCTTCTTCCTGGTGGGCGACAAAGAGGTGGCCAAGTCCATTGACGGCACGGNCCCCAACAGCCTCAAGTCCCTGACCCTCACCCGGGTGGGCGACTTCGAGTTCAAGGCCGACGGCTACCTCTGCGACGGCAACGGAAACCCGGTCTACGGCTTCCTGGTCACCGGCATNGATGAAAACGGCGACCCCATTGTCAGCGACCAGCTGGTTCCCATCCGCAAGCCCCGCTGGGAGAAGGTTCCCACTACCAAAATCGAGGAGGACGATGACGGCAACGAAATCGCGGTGCCCGATTACAAATATGAAATCCGTTATCCCACCGACATCGTGGACCAGGGCGAAAACGCCGGCGACACGGTGGTGAAGGGCCCCCTGACGGATACCGTGAAGCCCCAGGATAAGTCCAACCGGGTCGACGCCTCTACAGGTGAAGCAACCGACGACGAGTCCAAAATGAAGGATCTGGACCTGGCCGAGTTCTCCAGCATCAGCATTGACAAAGGCAGCGGAGCCATCACCGGCTACAGCCGGGAGGGAAACGAGCCGGTCATCATCGGATATCTGGCCATCGGCAGCGTCTCCAACCCCAACGGCGTCACCCATGTGGGCGACTCCTACTACCAGTGCCAGGACGGCGCGGGCGATCTGCGGGTCTGCATGCTGGGCGGCAAACAGAAGGAACTGGGCATCACGAACGTCAACAGCTATATGTGCCAAGCGCTCAATGAGGACGGCACCCCGGCGGAAGACGGAAAACCCGTTTACCCCGCGGGCACCGCGATTCTCGGCACCGGCCGCACCAAGATGATGACAGGCTTCCTGGAGGGGCCCAACGTAGACCTGGCCGAGGAGATTTCCGCCCTGATCACCACCCAGCGCGGCTATCAGGCCAACACCCGCATCATCACCGTCACCGACTCCATGCTGGAAGAGCTGGTGAACATGAAGCGCTGATAGCNGCTTCTTTTAAGCTTTGACCACCGAGCGGAACGCTTATCAAACGGCTGAATAAAAACAGTTGCCCGCCGGGGCCTTGGGCCCCGGCGGGGCATGAAAGGGCGGTCTTTATGATCCTTTTGACAAAGAGAAATCACGACAAGTTTTTGTTAAACCACCAGCAGATTGAGCACATCGAGTGCATCCCCNAGTCCANNATCACCATGATGAACCACGACTACTACCTGGTGCGGGAGAGCGTGGAGGAGATCATCCATAAAATCGCGGAGTACAACGCCAAGGTCCAGGATATCCACCGCGAGATCGCGGTATCGGACAAGCGTTGATGGAATATAGATAAAATTCACAGGCAGGGCCCGGCGCCCGGCCGAGGGAGCGAGGCATTTCTTCATGAATATAAACTATATCATCGGCATTGTCGGCGCGTTCGGCGTGTTCTTGCTGGGCTGCGTCATGGGCATCAACATCGGCCCCAAAGCGGCGGGAAAGCCCCCGATTACGTTCGAGCTGGCCAACCTCTGGAACTTCTTCGACGCGGCCTCTATCTTCATCACCATCGGGTGTACGATCTTCATTGTGGTCGCCAGCTTCCCCGGGTCNATGCTCAAGGCNATGCCCAAGCACTTCAAGATCATNTTGAACAACAAGATGTTCGACCCCAAAGGGTACATTGACCAGCTGGTGGAGCTGGCCCAGATCGCCCGTAAGAACGGCCTTTTGTCTCTGGAGGAGAAGGCCAACGAGCAGACCGACCCCTTCTTTAAACAGGCCATCATGCTCATTGTGGACGCCAACGATCAGGATAAGGTTCGGGGCATTTTGGAAAACGACATCGAGTGCATGTCTGCCCGGCATGAGGACGCCGCGGCGCTGTACGACAAGGCGTCCAGCGTGGCCCCGGCCTTCGGCATGGTGGGTACGCTGGTGGGCCTGATTAACATGCTGATGTCCATGAACCTCAGCGGCGACGGCGGAGCCGACTCCCTGGGCACCAGCATGGGCACCGCCATGATCACCACGCTGTNCGNCTGCCTGCTGGCCCATGTGATTTTTGGCCCTGTGGCCCAGCNTCTCCGGGTGCGGGACAGCGAGGAGGTCCTCTGCAAGCAGATCATCGTGGAGGGCGTCATGGCCATCCAGGCCGGCGAGAACCCCAAGTCCCTGCGGGAGCGGCTTCTGACCTACATGTCCCAGAAGCAGCGCGAAATGGGCGGCGAGGGCGCCGGAGGCGGCGAGGCGAAATGACAGGCCGAAAGGTAAGGTGAGACGGCAATGGCAATTAAAAAGAAAAAAAGCGGCNGCGGCGGCGCGAACTGGATGGACACCTACGGCGACATGGTGACGCTGCTGCTGTGCTTCTTCGTGCTGTTGTATTCTATGTCCACCATCAGCGAGGACAACTGGAAGGCCATCGTCCAGAGCTTCAACCCCAACGCAGTTCCGGACCCCAGGCCGACGATCGAGGGCTCTCCGGGCCCCAGCGCCGACGACGGCGAAACCGGCGTGGCTCCCACCCAGGAGGAGATGGAGGAGATGCAGGAGAAGGTGGAGCAGGACATGGAGGACCTTCTTCAGCAGATTCAGGAGTTTGTCCAGCAGCAGAATCTCCAGGACGCGGTGACGGTGAGCCAGAACGGCGGAAAAATCTTCATCACATTCAGCCAGTCCGTCTTCTTTGCCGGGGAAAGCGCGGTGATCCGCAAGGAGGCATATCCCATTCTGGACGGGGTCAGCGATATGCTCAGCAGCGTGGCCGGATCTCTGGACGAGGTCCGGGTCCAGGGCCACACGGCCCGGGCCGGGCAGGGGCCCAACAATGTGGTGAACGACCGCACGCTCTCCAGCAACCGGGCGGCCAATGTCATTATTTACATTCAGGAGCACAGCGTCGTCCCCCCCAGCTGCCTGGTCAGCGAGGGCTTCGGCGAGTGGCGCCCCGTGGCGGCCAACGATACCGCCGAGAACCGGGCGAAGAACCGCCGGGTGGAAATGATCGTCAGCGGCCGGGATATCGAGGCCGAGATGGAAGAACAGGGCGGCATCCAGCAGTATATCGTGATGACGTCATGACAGGGCCACCGGCGGCCGTTCGCCGGAATCCAGGTAGAATAGGGGGGATGATATGGCAGACGTATTATCGCAAGCGCAAATTGACGCTTTGCTGAACGCGGTCCGGAGCGGAGAAAAGGATTCGGAGCCGTCCGCTGAAAAGCAGGAAAAGAAATATCAGAAATACGACTTCAGCAGTCCCCGCAAATTTACCAAAGACCGCATTAAAATGCTTAACGGCATTTTTGACAACTATTCCCGGGTGATCAGCTCCCGGCTGAACGCCCGCCTGCGCTCCACCTGCGAAGTTACGGTGGAGAGCATCGAGGAACAGCGCTATTTCGAGTTTTCCAACGCCCTGACGGAAGGCGACGTGCTGGGCATGATCGACGTGGAGCTGAAAGGACAGATTCAGGAGACCCCGGCCATGCTCTTTATCTCCACCAGCACGGCCCTGAGCATGATGGACCGGATGCTAGGCGGCGAGGGCGCCGTGGACGACGAACTGCAAGACGACTACAGCTACACGGACCTGGAGTTGAAGCTTTACGAGGATCTGGCCGGAGACACCGTGAAGGTGATGGATCGGAGCTGGGAGAATTACGTGCCGATCCACTTCAACTACAGCCGCACCGAGGTCAACCCCACGCTGAACCAGGTCATCGGCCTGGACGAGACGGTGGTGATTGTGGACTTGAAGCTCCAGTTCCCCAACATGGCGGGCCGGATGAGCGTGTGCCTGCCGGGAGAGGTCCTGACCAACGTGTTCGCGGAAATCAGTCGGGAGNGCCNCNTNNGCCGGACGGCGGCNGAAGACAAGTCCGNCGAGATTTTCGACAAGCTGCGGGACTCCAAGCTGGAGATTATCGCGGAGCTGGCCAGCGCCCAGCTCTCCCTCAGCGACATCTACCACTTAAACGTGGGCGACGTCATCGACCTTGGGCAGCCCAAGGAATCCCCGATCTATCTGGAGATTGGCGGCTATCACTGGTTCACCGGAAAGATGGGTACCCATAAGAAAAACATGGCTGTGAAAATAGATGAAGTATGCTATCAGCTTGAGCAAAGGAGCGAGTAGACGGAATGGAGAAAAAATTATTTAGCCCGATGGAGATAGACGCCCTCGGGGAAATGATGAATATCAGCCTTGGCTCCTCTGCCACCGCGGTATCCAACCTTTTGGAGCACAGAGTCGATATTACGACGCCCAAGGTCACGGCCATCCAGACGGCGGAGTTTGCCCTGGGCAACCTGGAGCCCGCCATGGGCATCGAAATCAAATACGTGGAGGGCCTGGCGGGCAGCAACATCATGCTGCTCAAGCGCAGCGACATCAAGGTCATTGTGGACATCCTCATGGGCGGGGAAACGCCGGACGAGGAGTTTGAGCTCAACGAACTGACCATCAGCGCCGTCTGCGAGGTCATGAACCAGATGATGGGCGCGGCCGCTACGGCCATGAGCGACTTTTTGGGCTACCAGGTGGACATTTCCACCCCCCAGCCCTTCGAGCTGGAGGACCTGACCGCCTTTAAAGAGAACCATCTGCCCCAGGGGGCGGAAACCATTGTCATCGTCCGCTTCTCCCTCAAAATCGAAGGAGCCCTGGAAAGCGAGTTCATGAACGTCATGAGCGTGGAGCTGGCCAAGGAGCTTTTGAAGGGCCTGGGCCTGGGCGGCGATGAGGAAGAGGAGGCCGCACCTGAACCGGCCCCCGCGCCCGCCCCGGCTCCCGCGGCGGAGCCTGCTTCCTCCGGCGGAAAGATGAGCCAGGAGGAGATCGAGGCCATGCTGGCGGGCATGGGCGGCGGCGAACCCGCTCCCGCGCCGGAACCGGAGCCCGCCTCCAGCAAGAAAATGAGCCAGGAGGAAATCGAGGCCATGCTGTCCGGCATGGGCGGCGGCGAACCCGCTCCCGCGCCGGAGCCGGAGCCCGCCTCCAACAAGAAGATGAGCCAGGAGGAGATCGAGGCCATGCTGTCCGGCATGGGCGGCGGCGAACCCGCTGCCGCTCCTGCCCCGGCTCCCGCGCCTCAGCCCGCCCCGGCGGCCCAGCCGGCTCCCGCGGCTCAGCCGGCTCCCGCAGCCCAGCCCGCAGCGGCGGCTCAGCCCGCGACGGCGGCGGACATCGGGGCGATGATGGCGGCTATGATGTCCGCCATGACCACGGCCATGGCCAACAACGCCGCAGCCGCCGCTCCG
This sequence comes from Oscillibacter sp. CU971, assembly GCF_905219725.1. Classification (NCBI taxonomy): domain Bacteria; kingdom Bacillati; phylum Bacillota; class Clostridia; order Eubacteriales; family Oscillospiraceae; genus Oscillibacter; species Oscillibacter sp. CU971. The sequence goes on along the minus strand of NZ_CAJMXG010000005.1, from coordinate 12,974 downwards.
GCCCCCGTGCATCAGGCTCCGGAGCCCAAGGTTATCAACACCAGGCCCGCGCCCCTGCGGGAGATCGATCCGGCGGAGGCTCTGGGAAAGGAACAGGCTCAGAACCTGGACCTGATTATGGAGGTTCCCCTCCAGGTGACGGTGGAAATCGGCCGGACCCAGCGGAAGGTGCAGGACATCCTGGAGTTCTCCAAGGGCTCCCTGGTGGTCCTCGACAAGCTGGCGGGCGACCAGGTGGACCTGTTCGTCAACGGCAAATGCGTGGCCAAGGGCGACGTGGTGGTCATTGACGACAACTTCGGCGTCCNNATCACCGAGATTGTCCAGGACCCCGTCATTGAGCTGGTGAAGAAATAAGCGGCCCGGCTTGGGCGCTTTTCAGATAACAGCATCCGGCATACATGATTATTTTTGGATAAGAAGGAAGGAACAAGACTATGGCTAAGAAGATTCTGCTGGTCGACGACGCCGCCNTTATGCGGANGATGATTAAGGACACCCTGAGCAANAACNGGTACACGGAGCTGTTCGAGGCTGTGGACGGCGCGGACGCCGTGGAAAAATTCAGCGAGATCGGCCCGGACCTGGTCATTATGGACATCACCATGCCCAACATGGACGGACTGGAGGCCCTGAAAGCCATCCGTGCCAAGGACAGCGGAGCCAATGTGGTTATGTGCTCCGCCATGGGCCAGGAGAGCATGGTCATGGACGCGGTGCGCTCCGGCGCGAAGGACTTCATCGTCAAGCCCTTCAAGCCCGACCGTGTTTTGNAGACCGTCAGCACCATCCTGGGCAATCCCTGACGGGATGCTGGACCTGGAAGGGGACGCGGCCTTGGGCTCCTTTTTGTGGATGCTGGTCTGCGTCGTCTTGATCATCGGCCTGGCCTATTGGTTTACAAGATATGTGGCGGNCCGGGGCGCGCTGAGCGNTTTTTCCGGGCCACGGCGGATGGAGGTCCTGGACCGGCTGCCCCTGGGGCGGGACCAAAGTGTGGTCCTGGCCCGGGTGGGAGAGCGGTATCTGCTCCTGGGGGCCGGAACGGCGGGGGTGACCCTGCTGGCGGAGCTNACCGGAGAAGAGGCCGCCGCCTGGAAGCCGCCGGAGACGGCGGAGGGTGAGAAGCCGGGCTTTAAAGAGGCGTTTCTCACCATGATGAAGCAAAAAGAGCGGAGGTGAACCGGAGGTGCCGGAAGGGCTGATCAATGTAAACGGCGAGAACGTGCAGGCGCTGGAAGTTCTTTTCCTGATGACGGCAATCACGCTCCTGCCCTCTCTCGTGGTGATGATGACGTCCTTTACCCNGTTTATCATCTCCTTTTCGTTCCTGCGCAACGCCATGGGCACACAGCAGACGCCGCCCAACATAGGATTGGTGGGCCTCGCCCTGTTTTTGACGTTTTACACCATGTCCCCCACCATCACCCGCATTCAGGAGGAGGCCTATGAGCCCTACGCCGCGGAGGAGATTGGGCAGGAGGAGTTCCTGGAACGGGCCGTGGTGCCCCTGTCGGAGTTTATGGTGCGAAACACATGGACCAACACCCTGGAGATGTTCTGCGACATGGCCCATGTGGAGATGCCGGAGGAGGTCAACACCCAGACGGTGGTGGAGACGATTCCCCTGCGGATCATTGTACCCGCCTTTGTGACCTGCGAGTTGTCCAGGGCGTTTACCATCGGGCTGCTGCTGTATATTCCCTTCATGCTGATTGACATTGTGGTGTCCTGCACGCTGATGTCCATGGGTATGATTATGCTTCCGCCGTCCATGATTTCCGCGCCTTTCAAGCTGCTGCTGTTCGTGACTTTGAACGGGTGGGAGCTGCTGTTTTCCACCTTGGTCCGGGGTTTCCACTAGCGGAGGGCTGACGAATGGATACGGGAATGATAACCGACGTGATGCGGGACGCCGTGGGCGTGGTCATCAAGCTGGGCGGGCCCATGCTGGTTTTAAGCATGCTGGCCGGCGTGCTGATTGCCATTTTCCAGGCGGTGACCCAGATTCACGAGCAGACCATCGGCTTTATCTTAAAGGTGGTCATTATTGTGGGCGTCCTTCTGCTGGCGCGCNGCTGNATGCTGACGACGCTTCAGGAGTACGCCCGGGAGGTCTTTGACCTGATGACGCAGATCTAGCGGAGGCGCCTATGATAGACGAAGGGGCCCTGACGCTGTTTTTGTTGATTACGGCCCGGATGAGCGGCTTCGTGCTGTTCAATCCCCTGCTGAGCCGCCANAATTTCCCCGGGACCTTCCGGGCGGGGTTTACGCTGCTGCTGTCGGTCTTCACCTNTTCGGTGACNGGCGGGCGGNTGGAGCCGCCGGCGGGCATGCTGCCCTTTGCGGGGGCAATTTTGCTGGAAATGGCCATAGGCTTTGCCCTGGGCATGGTGGTAAACTTTTTCCTTTATATTCCCCAGATGGCGGGTTTGACCATCGACACCCAGATGGGTATGACCATGAACCAGACCTATGACCCCGGCTCACGCTCCAACATGTCCGTGACGGGCACGATGCTGAACACGCTGATGATTCTGCTCTTCTTTGCCGGGAACGGACACCACACGCTGCTGCGGATTATGATTACCTCCGGCGAGGTGGTGGGATACGGCGGCGTCTCCATTGGGAACGACCTGACAAACCTGGCGCTGGAGCTGTTTATCGAGTGTACCGTCCTGGCGGTGAAGCTCTGTATGCCGATTCTGGCGGCGGAGCTGATTGGCCAGCTGGGGATGGGCATTNTGATGAAGGTCATTCCCCAAATCAATGTGTTTTCCATTAACATCGAGCTGAAGGTGATCATCGGCCTGGCGCTGCTGCTGNTGCTNATGCTTCCGGTCAGCGANTTCCTCCTGGAGGCGGAACAAACCATGCTGAACAGCCTCCACACGATGCTGCGGCTGATGGTATAGCCGGTTTCAANCCGCGCGGACGTCCGAAAGGGNGGATGACAGTTGNCGGNCAGTTCTAAGACCGAAAAAGCAACCCCNAAAAAGCGAAGAGACGAACGAAAAAAAGGCAACGNCTTCATGAGCCAGGACGCGGTGGCCGTAGTCACGCTGCTGGGGTCCTTCTTCACCTTCTGGCTGCTGGCCGGAAGTATCGGGGAAGAGCTGGCGGGCTTTATGGGCTTTTGCTTTTCCAANNTGGATCTGGCCGGGGGTTTGGTCATTGGCGACATCCTCAANGAGCTGGTGATGCAGGCCCTGGGACTGATGATCCGGAGCGTGCTTCCCATTACGCTGGTAACGGCGGGCTGCGCCATTGCGGCCACCTTTGCACAGACCAAGCTGCTGGTCAGCAGCGAACTGATGAAACCCAAATTCAGCCGCATCAATCCCCTGGAGGGCTTCAAACGGCTGTTTTCCTTAAAGAGCGTTATCAATGCCCTGAAGGGGCTTTTGAAAATCAGCATTCTCATGGTCATCGTCTATATGAGCATCGAGGGGATGTTTCATGAGAGTGCCAAATATCTTTATGTGGAGCTCCTGGCCTCCGCGCAGCACCTGTTTTCCGAAGGGATGAGCATGATTGTGAAAATCGGCATCGCCTTCATCGCCTTGGCGGCCGTGGATTTCTTCTATCAGCGGTGGGATTATGAGCGGAATCTCCGCATGAGCAAGCAGGAGATTAAGGAAGAATACAAACAGACGGAAGGCGACCCCCAGATCAAGGGGAAGATCAAGGAAATGCAGCGCAAGCGGGCNATGAGCCNCATGANGCAGCAGGTTCCCAAGGCCGACGTGGTCATCCGAAACCCCACCCACTTCGCCGTGGCTCTTCGGTACAAACCGGATCAGGACGCGGCCCCCATCGTCCTTGCCAAGGGACAGGATTCCCTGGCCCTCCGCATCGTGAAAATCGCGGAGGAGAACAAGGTGGCCGTTGTGGAAAACGTGCCCCTGGCCCNTGCCCTGTACGCGGACACGGAACTGGACCAAGAGATTCCCCCGGAGCTTTACAACCCCGTGGCGGAGGTGCTGGTCTACANCTTCCGGCTGAANGNAAAGCANCAATTGGTAAAATAAATTTGCCGCTTTGTCCAAAGGATAAGGCAGTCCGGCCTTGAAAGACACGCCGGGGCGGAAAGGAATCTGCGGGACAGGAGGTGANCNGCGCTTGAGAAGAATTTTTGACAACGTAATATCCCTCGCCGTCGTGGTCATTGTCCTGTTTTTGATTATTCCCCTGCCGACGCAGCTGCTGGACATCCTGCTGGTGGTCAACATCGGGCTTTCCATCATGATCCTGATGATCACCATGAACATCTCGGAGGCTTTGGAGTTTTCCATATTTCCCTCCCTATTGCTGATTACGACGCTGTTCCGATTGGGACTGAACGTCTCCACTACCCGGCAGATTCTCTGGCACGGCTACGCCGGAACGGTCATTCAAAACTTCGGCAACCTGATTACGGGCGGCAACATCGTCGTCGGCGTGGTGGTCTTCTTGATCATCGTGCTGGTGCAGTTNATCGTTATCACCAAGGGCGCNNAGCGCGTGGCCGAGGTAGCCGCCCGGTTCACCCTGGACGCCATGCCCGGCAAGCAGATGGCCATCGACGCGGACCTCTCCTCCGGCCTCATTGACGAGCAGGAGGCCAAGGGCCGCCGGCACAAGATTCAAAAAGAGGCCGACTTCTACGGCGCTATGGACGGCGCCACCAAAATTGTCAAAGGCGACGCCACCATGTCCTTGATCATCACGATGATCAACTTTGTGGGCGGCGTCCTGATCGGGATGCTGATGAACGGCGGGACCTTTACCGACGTTCNCTCCCGGTACTCCATCGTCACCATCGGCGACGGCCTGGTCTCCCAGCTTCCGGCACTGATGATCTCCACCGCCACGGGTATGATTGTCACCCGGTCCGTGTCGGAGGGAAGCCTCAACAAGGACGTCATCGGGCAATTCAAGAATCAGCCCAGGGCCATTATGACCACCGGCGTCATTCTCNTCTTCCTGGCGGCCATTCCCAATACGCCCCACCTGGCCCTGGCCATCGGCGGCGGGCTGCTCTTNGGCGTGGGCTGGTTCGTCAGCGGCCGCATGGAACGGGAGCGGCAGGAGACCAAGGCCCTCCAGGCCGCGGCGGAACAGCAGCAGCAGGCCTCCCAGGCCGCGGCCCCCANCGAAACCGACTACTACAAGGATATCAACAATGTCTACAACCTCCTCTCGGTGGAGCCCATCGAGATGGAGTTTGGATACAGCCTCATCCCCATGGTGGATGAAAGCCACGGCGGCAAGCTTATCAGCCGCATCGTCATTTTCCGCCGCCAGTACGCCCAGGACATGGGCTTCGTCTTCCCCTCCATCCGCCTCCACGACGCCTCGTCTCTGGGGACGAACCAGTACGTCATCCGCATCCGGGGCGAGGAGGTGGCCCGGGGCGAGATCCNGGTGGACTACTACCTAGCCCTGGAGCCGGCGAACCCNTTGGGCGAAATCGACGGCATCGAGNCCATCGANCCCGCCTACGGCATCCCCTCCCGGTGGATTCTGCCGGAGAACAAGGAAATGGCGGAGATCTACGGATACAACGTCATCGACCCCCTGTCCGTCATGCTGACCCACCTGTCGGAGACGGTGAAGAAATACGCCTACGAGATGCTGGGCCGGACGGAGACCATTCAGCTGGTGGACAATTTGAAGCGCAGCGCCCCGGAGCTGGTGGAGGAGGCAATCCCCGCCGTCGTCTCCTACTCCACGCTGGAGNAGGNGCTGCGGAACCTCCTGTAGGAGGGCGTGCCCATCAAGGACCTGGGGGCCATTGTGGAGACCCTGGCCGACGCACTGACGCAGGGCCGGGACATCGACGCCGCCACGGAGCAGGTCCGGGGCGCCCTGGCCCGGACCATTACCCGCCGCTTCTGCGAGGACGGTCAGCTCCGGGTGGTCACCCTGGACGCGGAGGTGGAGAAAAAGATCATCGCCTCCCTCACCCGGAACGAGCAGGGCGTGTATCTGGCCATGGGGCCGGAGCTGATGCAGCAGATCGTCTCCCAGCTGGCAAACCAGATGAAGAAATTCAACGACCTCTCCCAGACGCCCATCATCCTGGTCAGCCAGGTGATTCGGGGCTATTTCTCCAAGATGATCACCCAGTTCTACCCCGGCGTGTACGTGCTGTCCTTCAATGAAATCACCAGCGCCGTGCAGATCCAGGCCATCGGGAACATTACCCTGGAACCGGCGGCCCGGACGGAGAGAAGGGCGGTGGGCACATGAGCGAGGTGACCGCCTCCGTTCGCTACAGCGAGCGGGAGATTGAGGAGATGGAGACTCAGGACCTCCTCCAGCTCTATAAGGAGACGGGGGACGAGAGCCTGAAGTGGCCCCTGGTCCTGCGCTATGAGGGGCTGATTAAAAACGCCGCCATGCAGATTCGGGGCGTCTACAGCAGCTTCGCCCAAATCGACGATATCATCAACGAGGGAATCATCACCCTCCTGGGGGCCATCGATAAATTTGACCCGAACAAGGGCGTGAAGTTCGAAACCTACGTCTCCAAGCGCATCCGGGGCATGGTCATCNACCTGGCCCGGAAGCAGGATTGGATTCCCCGGAACGTCCGAAAGCGGGCCAAGGAGATTGACATGGCCTCGGCGGAGCTGTCCGCCGCCCTGGGCCGGACGCCCACCGACGGGGAGATCGCCAAGCACCTGGGCATCACCCAGGAGCGGTACCAGAAGGACGCCGCCAACATCGCCCTGAGCAANGTTTTGTCCCTGGACGTGCTGATGGACACCCGGGNGGCCACGGGCNACCNGCTNGAGGTGCCCTNCAGCGACGCCAGGAGCCAGCCGGAGCTGGTGCTCCAGGAGCGGGAAATGCAGCGGGCCCTGGCCCAGGGCATCGCGTCTTTGCGGGAGAACGAGCAGATCGTCCTCTCCCTGTACTATGAACGGAATCTGCACCTGAAGGAAATCNCCCAGGTCATGGAGCTCAGCGAGCCCCGCATTTCCCAGATTCACACCCGGGCCATTCAGAAGCTGCGGACGTATATGGAAAACTATCTGGGCGACGAACCGGAGCCGAAACCTAAGAGGAAGAGGGGATAACGCGTGTATAAAGGCTTTTACAATCTGACCTCCGCCATGCTGACCCATCAGCACAATCTCAATGTCATCGGCAACAATATGGTGAACATCTCCACGTCGGGCTACAAGCAGGAACGCTATGTGGCGACCACCTTTGACGACGTGATGTACAGCCGGGTAACGGTGAATGAGAGCGGCGGCACGGAAATCGGCCGTCAGAGCTACATACGGGCGGCCAGCGACATCTACACGGATTACAGCCAGGGTATCCCGGAGCCCACGGAGCTGCCCCTGGACTTCGCCATTGTGGGAGACGGCTTCTTCGCCGTCCAGGACCCGGAGGGCAATGTGGCCTACACCCGGATGGGCAATTTCTGCCTGGACGACGAGGGCTACCTTTGCCTGCCCGGCTTCGGCCAGGTGCTGGACCCCCAGAGCCGGCCCATTTACCTGGGCACCGACAAAATCCGGGGGGACAGCCGGGGCGTTATCTACTTCGACCAGCCGCCGGAGCAGGGCGGGGGCACCGCCATCGGCCAGCTGGGCGTTTTCAGCTTTGAAGACAACCTGGCCCTGGAGCGGAACGACCGGGGCCTGTTTACCGGCGAGGGCGCCCAGCAGAGCGAGGACTTTGAGATCTGGAACAAGTATCTGGAGCGCTCCAACACCGACATGGTCAAGCAGATGACGGAGATGATTACCTATCAGCGGGCGCTGCAAAGCGCCGCCCAGGTCACCAAGATGTATGACCAGCTGATGACCAAGGCCACCGGCGAGGTCGGCCGCTTCGCATAAGGAGGAAGCCTATGAATCAATCCTTTTTCATTGCGGCCGTAGGGGCTCACCAGCAGCTTATGCGGCTGGGAGTCCACGGCANCAACATCGCAAATCTGAACACTTACGGCTTCAGGGCGGAAAAGAGCNNCTTCGCCTCCTTGATGTACGACGATCTAAAGGGCGTCGGGACCGCCACGGAAGGCGGCTACGAAGGGGAGGACCCCGGTTTCGAGATGCTTCCCTCCGGCGTGGGCGCGGCCCTGTGGACCACGGACACGGATTTCAAGAGCGGCGCCCTGGAGGAGACCCGGCGGGACCAGGATTACGCCATCGCGGGAGAGGGCTTCTTTGCCATCGCGGACCTGACCACGGGGGAGACTACCCTCACCCGGAACGGCGCCTTCGTCATCTCCGAGCTGATGCGCTCCACCGGCGAGGTGGACGAGAACGGCCAGGATATTCAGGAGCGCATCTATTACCTCTCCGACAACGAGGGGCGCTTCGTCCTCAGTGAGACCGGCAGCATGATCGAAGTGGGAGACGAGCACGAGCCGCAGCCCGTGGGCGTCTTTGACTACATGAACTACGACGGAATGGAGCATGTGAACGACACCCGCTTCCGGGCCGTTGATAAAAACGGGAGCATCCGCCAGGGCGGGGGCACGGTGATGCGGGGCTTCATCGAGATGTCCAACGCGGACCTGGCGGAGGAGATGACCAAGGTGATCGAGTCCCAGAGGGCCTATGGCATGGCGCTGAAGATGGTGCAGACCTCCGACGAAGTTGAGACCACCATCAACAGCCTGCGCGGCTAAGAGAGGGGAAGGGCATGATCATTAAANGCTATGACGAACTCAGTTCCCTGGAGCTGGATACCCTGAAGGAAATCGGCAGCATCGGCACCGGCAACGCCGCCACCAGCCTGTCGGCCCTCATCGGCAAGCCCGTGCGCNTCCAGNAGCCGGAGNTCCGCANCATGGAATACAACGAGGCCATCGAGTGGATCGGCGGCCCGGAGCCCATCACCGCCGGCGTGCTGGTGGGGATGAGCGGACAGCTCAGCGGCATCATGCTGTCGGTGCAGCAGCTGGACTTTGTGAACCTGGTGCTGGAGAGCATGATGGAAAGAACCATCAAGGATTACATGGAGCTGGGTGAAATTGAGCGCTCCGCCTTGACCGAGGTGGGCAACATCATGATTTCCACCTNCATCAACGCTCTCAGCGGCCTGGCGGACTTGGACATCAAGCTGACCGTGCCCGCCTTCACCGTGGATATGCAGGGGGCCATCATGGCCGTGCCCATGGCGGAGTACGGCGGACAGTCCAATTACATCATGACCATCGGCGGAAACTTTATTTGCAATGGAAAGGAGATTCCCTGCCGTTTGCTGTTGTCGCCGGATATTCGGTCGCTGAACTTTTTATTAAGGAAGCTGGGCGTGAACAGTGGAGAGTAAGATCACAGTTGGAATCGCGGATATGAAAATGGCCCNGGGCTCAGGCATGCTGATTACCTNCGCCCTGGGGTCCNGCATAGGAATCTGCCTGTATGATCAGCGGATCAAGCTGGCGTCGCTGATTCACATCATGCTGCCGCTGAACATGGAGCCGGGCCGGAAGAACACCATGAAGTACGCGGACACCGGCATCCGGGAGACGCTGAAATTGATGGAGTCCAAGGGGGCGTCCCGGTCCCGCATCACGGCGAAGCTCGCCGGGGGGGCNAAGATGTTCGAAATCAGCGGNGGAAACCTGGGNAACATCGGCCAGCGCAACATCGAGAGCGTCCGTATGCACCTGAAGCGGGAGGGCATCCAGCTTTTGAAGGAGGACGTGGGGGGCTCCGTGGCCCGGACGCTGCTGTTCGNCCNCNCNACGGGANTGNCCTGNGTTCGNAGCTACGGCCGGCCGGAGATGATTTTTTAACAAGCTCATTTTTGTATGGCATATAGAGTCAAGCACTGAAAGGAGTGTTCGGAATGTTGTTGGAAGAGGACAAGCGGGGCATTTTGCTGGAGTCAGGCACGAATGAGATCGAGGTCATGGAATTCACCATCAATGAAAGCCTGTACGGCATCAACGTGGCGAAGGTCAAGGAGATTTTGGTCTCTCAGCCCGTGAAGCACATGCCCCATGCCCACCCGGCGGTGGAGGGCATTTTCAAGCCCCGGGACAAGGTGATTACCGTGGTGGATCTGCCCACGTATCTCCTGGGCGANACTGGGGAGAAAAAGAGCAAGGACCTGTTCATCATCACCAATTTCAACAAGATGAACATCGCCTTTCGGGTCCACACGGTGGTGGGCATCAGCCGCATCTCCTGGAAAAGCATCCAGAAGCCGGACAAAACCGTGGCCGGAGGAAACGAGGGCATCGCCACCGGCATCGCCCAGTGCGGCGACGATCTGGTGACCATCCTGGACTTTGAGAAAATTGTGGCGGAAATCGCCCCGGAGACCACCATCCAGATGTCCGAGATCGACCAGCTGGGCGAGCGGAAGCGGAGCGACGCCGTCATCCTGGTGGCGGAGGACTCCGTGCTCCTCAGCAAGATGATCGAAGAGGCCCTGCACAAGTCCGGCTACGGGAATACCCGGATGTTCCCGGACGGCAGCAAGCTGTGGGAGTACCTCAACAGCCTCCGGGGCCACGACAACTTTGACGACGAGGTGGCGCTGATTATCACCGACATCGAAATGCCCCAGATGGACGGCCACCGGCTGACGAAGCTGGTGAAGGACGACAAGGACTTCAAGCACCTGCCGCTGATCATTTTCTCCTCCCTGATTACCGAGGAGATGCGCCGCAAGGGCAAGGAGCTGGGCGCGGACGAGCAGATGAGCAAGCCGGAGATCGGCCATCTGGTCCGGGTCATCGACCATCTGCTGGAAGAAGCCGGGCGGCGAGAATAATCGCGGANGGATATCATGAGCAGTAAATACATCGTAAGGCAGCCGATCAAGGATCCCCAGGGGAAGATATTGGGGTATGAGATTCTGTACCATGGGGAGAATCAGGCCTTCACCGTAGAGACCCCCCAGGCCAAGGAATTCGCCTCCGCCGACACGGTCTACAGCTTCCTCACTCAGAACAGTACGACGACGCTGCGGGGGTCCCTGAACTTCATGACCTTCACGACGACGCTGCTGATGAAAANGACGCCCCGCCTTTTCGAGAAGACGGAGCTCGTCATCCAGATTAACGACAGTGTCATCATCCACCCGCTGTCCATGCACTTCGTCAACCAATACGCGAAAGAGGGCTATAAGGTGGCGGTGAACGAATTCCAGTTCGCCCCCCGGTACCTGGCCCTGCTGGACAGNATTGATTACATCAAAGTCAACATCCAGACCACGCCGGAGCTGGCCATGCACAACATTGTGGAAGTGGCCCACAGCATGCAGAAAAAATGCATCATCACCAATGTGGACACGGAAGAGCAGTACCAAAAGGCGCTGCTGATGAAGGCCGACGGCCTGGAGGGTACCTATGTTGCCGAGCAGATGACCACCCGGGTCCACTCCAGCGCCTATCTCCAGTCCAGCTTCTTCCGCCTGATGGTGGCCATCACCCGGGATGAGCCGGACGTGGACGAGATTGAGCAGCTGATCTCCATGGACGCCAGCCTGACGTACAACNTGCTNAAGGTGNCCAACTCCGCCTACTTCGCCCTGCGGAACCGGGCCANAACGGTGCATCAGGCCATCATGACCCTGGGGCTTGGGCAGCTGAAGCAGTGGATTTACCTCCTCAGCGCCAGCGTCAGCACCGAGTCTGCCGAGGCGGGGACGGAGGAATTCCTGAAGCGCTCCTTCANGCGGGCCTCCTTCTGCAAGGAGCTGATGAAGTACGCCAAAAATATGCCCATCACCCCGGCGGAGGCCTATCTGATGGGCATGTTCTCCACGCTGAACCACCTGGTGGACGCGCCTCTGGAGGAAATCCTGGAAGAGCTTCCGGTTTCGGACATGGTGCGAAACGCGCTGGTAAAGAAGGAAGGCCGCTGCGGCAAGCTCTATGAGCTGCTGCTGAGTTACGAGGCGGCCAACTGGAACGCCATCACCGCCCTGGCGGAGGAGCTGGGCATCCCCAACCAGATTCTGACCAATGTATACTTCACCTGCATGGAAAATGTCAACGTCCTGTGNGAGCAGCTNANCAGTACCGCCGCCGGCCNNGAGCCGGAGGCCGGCGCCGCGCCCGAGGACGGCGAGTGAGCCGGGGAAGGAGCAGGATAGGGAACTTGAACAGCCCGGCGAACCGTGATTTCGCCGGGCTGAACAAATTTCAGGAATGCCGCGAAGGCCTTGAACATTCGGCGGGCGCATGGAGACGCGGCGGCCCCAAAAAAGGAGGCCCCGTTTCGGGGCCTCCTTCGTAAGCAGAACGGGCGTTCTCCCTGGGGGCTTAATTCTCCGGCCGGGAGTNATGGGGCGTGAGCATGACTTTCTTGCAGGCCTGAATGAGCTGGGAGGTCACGTCGCTGGCGAACCGGCTCTCGTAGACGGTAAGGCGGGGAACCCGCTCGTTCTGGCTCAAGACCACGTATTTAGGCGGCAGATGGTTCAGGGCGTAGGCCCGTACATCCACCCGGCACTTGTCGCAGCAGCAGATGCCAAACATTTTCATGTACTCATCCGCTTTTTCCTCCACCAGGATCTGCATGACGTTAATATAGGAGGGCTGCTCCTCCTCTTCCTGGAACGGTTCTTGGGGAGCATCCTCCCGGACCGGCGCGGCGGGCGCTTCCTGTGCCGGGGCCGCCTGGGGCGCGGATTCGCTCTGCGGAGCCGCCTGGGATGCGGGAGCCGTGGGAGCGGCCTTGGGGGCTGTTTCCAGCTCGGCTTCCAGGGCGTCTTTGATTTGGGAGGAGACGGCGGCGTCGGCGGTGATGGAGGAAATGATGGGAGCCACCGGCGCGGCATGGGCGGGCTCCGCCTCCGGGGCCGCCTGGGGCGCGGGCTCTGCCTGGGGCGCCGCGGGCTCCGCCTTGGGTTCCGCCGGGGGCTCGGGCGCGCTGCCCCGGTTCTTGCTGAGCAGGTTCATTACATGGGCGGTTTTGCTGCTGTTGTTGGATGCCATAACGAAAACTCCTTTACATCAGAAAAATGAAAAGCTTAGAACCACTTGGAACGGGGGGCCGGAC
>NZ_CAJMXG010000004.1:0-38445 GCF_905219725.1 Oscillibacter sp. CU971 | reverse complement strand
GGCCCTGGCTTTCGCTGCGGAGCTGCTGCGTGAGGGGCGGTCCGNCGTCCGCCGCCTGGAGCTCCGCCACGGCGGGGAATTGGATTCCGTCTGCGGCGGAGAGCAGAGCGTGCTCTTCCAGCGCATCCCCCGTGACAGCGGGAGCTGGCGGAGCGTGGCCCAAGAGGTTTTAAAGCGGCTGGAAGCCCACCAGAGCGGCTGGCTGGCCCTGGAGGCCGGGGCGGACCCGGCCCTGCTGGAGGCGNGCCCCGCAGGTCCCGTCTGGGACGGGGAACGGTTAACCTTTCCTCTGCCGGTGGGGGAACGGGTGGTGATCTTTGGCGGCGGGCACTGTGCCTTGGCACTGGTTCCGGTTCTGCGGAGCGTGGGCTTCCGGGTGGCAGTGTTCGACGACAGGCCGGAGTTTGCCTGTAAAGAGCGCTTCCCGGAGGCGGAGGCGGTGGTGTGCCGCGCGTATACCGATATCGCCGGAGGATTGGAGCTGACGGCGGAGGACTACGCCGTGGTCATGACCAGCGGCCACAGCCATGACTTCGAGGTGGAGGAGCAACTCCTCCGGCGGCCCCTTCGCTACGTGGGGGTCATGGGCTCCCGGACGAAGACCGCCTATGTCAACGGAAGGCTCCGGGAGGCGGGCATTTCGGAGGAGGCCACCCGGCGGGTCCACACCCCCATCGGTACCGCCATCAAGGCGGTGACGCCGGAGGAAATCGCCGTCAGCATCACCGGGGAGCTGATCTATGAGCGGGCCCTCCGGCGGGAGGCCGCCGGGAAGGCGGGGCATAGCTGCCCATCACATTTATAAAGTATAGAAAGAATCCTCCCGCCCCTTGGGCGGGAGGATTCTTTTCACGAAAAGGCGGAGGTACAATCGGCGGGCCCGCCCAGAAGCATCTTCAAGCCGTGCTCCAAGGCGGGCAGTACCGCTTCCAGGTTTTCCCGGGCCGCCTTGGGGCTGCCGGGGAGGTTGATAATGAGGGTCCCGCCCCGGATGCCCGCCGCCGCCCGGGAGAGCATCGCCCGGGGGGTGATGGCCAGGGACGCGGCCCGCATGGCCTCCGGGATGCCGGGGGTCAGACGCTCGCAGACGGCCAGGGTGGCCTCCGGGGTCACGTCCCGGGGGGAGAAGCCGGTGCCCCCGGTGGTCACCACCAGGGCGGCTCCGGTTTGGTCCGCCAGGCGGACGAGGGCGGCTTCAATGTCCGGCTGCTCATCGGGGACGACGCCGGTTTCCAGAATGGAATACCCTGCCTCCTCCAGCAGGGAGCATACCAGCGGGCCCGCTTCGTCGGGGCGCTGGCCCCGGAAGCTCCGGTCGCTGACGGTGAGGACGGCGGCGGTATACAAATGAAATCTCCTCCTATTTCAATAACATCAGGTCCTCCGGGCGGACCGCCGCCCAAAGGCGCTCCCGGTCCGGCAGGGCGGCCCAGGCGTCTTTTGCCAGCTCCATCCAGAGGGGCGGGGCCCCGGGGGAAGCCGCCTCCGGGCGGAGGGCGGCGAACACGGAAGACACGTCCTCCGTTACCCGGACGACTTGACAGGGGAAGGCGTTGACCGCCCCCGCCTCCTCCGGGCGGATGCGGTCTGCCCGGAGGCCTAAGGCCGCGGCTCCCTCCCGCCAGGGGGCGCGAAGGACCAGCCCCCAGGCCGGAACCTCCACCAGCCCCGGGGCGGGGCCGGGGCGGACAGGGGCGAAGTTTTTGCACCCGGAGAGCCGCGCGGCGGCGACGGTGCCGGGGTTTGCCATCAGCTCCGCCATGGACGCCGCCGGAGCGGACTTGCCGTCCTCCAGCACGCAGACCCGGGAGCAGTTCCGGTAAACCTCCCCCCGGTCGTGGCTGACCCAGACGGCAGGGCCTGGGAAGCGCTCCAGAACCTCCCGGAGCTCCTGCTCCAGCTGCCATTTCAAAAAACCGTCCAGGGCGGAAAAGGGCTCGTCCAGCAGCAAAACCCCAGGCTCCGCCGCCAGAATGCGGGCCAGGGCCGCCCGCTGCTGCTGCCCCCCGGAGAGCTGCCGGGGATAGAGGCCCGCCTGATCCTCCAGATGCAAAAGGGCCAGCAGCTCCGCCGTCCGCTCACGGCGCCGCCGCTTGTCCATGCGGCCCAGGCAGACGGCCACGTTCCGCTCCACCGTCATGTGGGGAAACAGGGCGTAGCTNTGAAAGAGGAAGCCCNCCCGGCGCTGCTGGGGCGGGAGGTTCACTCCCGCCGCGCTGTCAAAGAGGACCCGTCCGTCCAGCGCAATCCGCCCCCGGTCCGGCCGGTCGATACCGGCGACGCATTTGAGGGTCGCGCTCTTCCCGCAGCCGGAGGCCCCCAGCAGGGCCAGGGCCGCTCCGTCCTCCGCCGTGAAGTCCACGTCCAGGAGGNAGTCCCCGTAACGCTTTNGTATCCGGGCGGTCAGGGCCATGAGCGCCCCTCCTTTCGCTCCAGCAGGTTTACCGCCAGCAGCACGGCGGCGGAGATCCCCAGGTTCACCAGCACCCAGCGAAAGGCCAGGGCGTCCTGCCCGGTGCGCCAGAGCTGGTAGACGGTGGTGGAGACGGTGGCGGTGCGGCCGGGGGTGTAGCCCGCCAGCATGGACGTGGCCCCGTCCTCCCCCAGGGCCCGGGCGAAGGCCAGCACCGTCCCCGCCAGGATGCCCTGGCGGCAGACGGGCATCTGGACCCGCCAGAAGATATAGAAATTGCTGAGTCCCAGGGTCCGGCCCGCCTGGGCCAGGGTCTGGTCGAAGGACTCGAAGGCCCCCCGGGCGGTGCGGTACATCAGGGGGAAGCTCACCGCCACGGCGGCAAAGACGCCGGACTGCCAGGTCATGGCCAGCCGGAGGCCGAAGGCTTCCAGAAACCAGCTCCCCAGGGGCCGCCGGGGCCCCAGGGCCAGCAGCAGCAGCCAGCCCACCACCGTGGGGGGCAGCACCAGAGGCAGGGTGAGGACCACGNCCAGCACGCCCTTTACCAGCCGGGGGGCGCGGGCGATGGCCTGGGCGGCAAAGACGCCCAGGAAGAACACCAGCACCGTGGAAACAGCGGCGATGCGGATGGAGTTGTAAAGGGGAAACCAGTCCATAGGGGCCCTCCCGCTTTTGTTATCCCAGAGGCGTGAAGCCCACGGCCTCCAGCACGGCCCCGGCGGCGGGGGTGCGGAGGTAGTCCAGGAAGGCCTGGGCCTCTTCGGGGGATTTGCTGTTTTTCAGCGCGGCGGCGGGGTAGATGACCTGCCCGCACATCTCCGCCGTGGCGGTGTCCACCACCGTGAGCCCGGCGGAAAACGCGTCGGTCCCGTAGATGATCCCGCAGTCCACCGTCCCCTCGGATACCTGGGTGGTGACCTCCTTGACGTTGGAGCCGTAGGTCAAAACCCCGGCGGCGTTCAGGGCCGCCTCATCCAGCCCGAAATAGGCGAAAATCTTCTGGGTGTACTGTCCCACGGGCACGTCCTCGTTCCCCATGGCCAGGAGGACGTCCCCGGCTTCCAGGGCGGTTTTCAAACCGCCAAAGTTTTGAATGCCCGCCGGATTTCCCTCCGGAACCACCAGGGCGACCTTGTTCTCCAGAAGATTGAAGCGGGTATTGGAGGCAATAAAATCCAGGCTGTCTTCCGCGTTTTCGTCCGGGGCATCNGCATTGACGGCGGGAGCGGCGGCGGCGTCCAGCTGGTTCATCTGCTTCTGCCCGGCGGAGATGAAAATATCGCAGTCCGCACCCTCTTCAATCTGTGTTTTCAGTGTGCCGGAGGAATCGAAGTTGAATACCAGAGTGACGCCGGGGTGTTCCCTTTGGTAATTCTCGCCGATCTCCGTCAGGGTCTCCTGCAAGGAGGCGGCGGCAAAGACGGTCNGCTCCGCGCCGCTGTTCTTGGAACCGCCGCAGGCGGTCAGGGACAGAGCCAGGGTCAAAATCAGGATCCATCCTCGTTTCATCGTTNTTCTCCCCTTCCTATCACGCGGAATATAAAGTTTCGNCCGCCTTTTCAAAGACGGCGGGGTCCAGGGGCGGCGCCCCCTGGGGCTACTTCCCAAACCCGCAGTTGGGGTAGGTGCAGACCTCGCAGCCCAGGCACAGCCCGCCTTCGCCCAGGGAGGTGAGGTCCTTCCGGGCAATGGGGACCCCGGCGGCGATCTTGGGCAGGACCAAGTCGAAGATGGTCCGCTTGGCGTACATGACGCAGCCGGGAAGGCCCAGGATGGGGGTTCCGTCCTCAAAATACCCCAGCAGGAACATGGCCCCCGGCAGGACGGGCGCGCCGTAGGCCACAATATCCGCCCCGCTGCGCTTCACGGCCCCGGGGGTGTTGTCGTCGGGGTCNACGCTNATNCCGCCGGTGCNGAGAATCNGGTCCGGGCGGGCGGCCTTGACCTCCAAAATGGCGTCTTTCACCGCCTCGACGCCGTCCCCCGGCGTCCGGCGCTCGATGGTTTCGATGCCGAACGCCGCCAGCTTCCGCTCCACCACCGGGGTAAAGGCGTCTTGAATCAGGCCCTTGGCCACCTCGCTGCCTGTGGTGACGACGGCGGCGGTTTTCAGCTTCCAGGGACGCAGCTCCAGCAGGGGCCGGTCCCCGGCGGCGTCCTNCGCCCGGCGGAGCTTCTCCTCCTCAATGACCAGGGGGATCACCCGCGTTCCCGCCAGCTTGTCCCCCTTGCGGACCGCCGTGCCGCCGTGGCGGGTGGCGATCAGGATGTCCTCCAGGGCGTTGACGGCGTTCAGCCGGGCGCTGTCCACAAGAAACAGGCCGTCTGCCGCGGCGGTGAGCTCGATTTTCCCCTCCTTGACGGGACTCCGGTCCATGCCCTCGTTCCGGCAGAGGGCGCAGAGGCGCTCCGCCGCGTCGTTTTCGTGGACCATGCCGGGGGCCATNNCCCAGNCATAGAGGTGCTCCTTGCCCATGGAGAGGAGGACGGAGATGTCCTCCTCTTGGACCACGTGGCNNTTGCGGAAGCNGGCGTCCTTGTACTTCCCCGGAATGATCTGGGTCATATCGTGGCAGAGGACGTGGCCCACGGCTTCTTGTGTGGCGATCAGCTTCATGGCGCTCGCTCCTTATATAGAATCTTTTATAATCTCAATCGAGTCGCCCTTGCGGACGATCCCTTCCTCCACCACCACGGCGAAGACGCCCTCCGTGGGCATGACGCACTTCCCGGTGGCTTTTTTGATCGCACAGTCATTGTGGCACTCCTTGCCGATCTGNGTGACCTCCANCACCGTCTCCCCCAGCCGGAGCCGGGTCCCGATGGGANGGGACTTCAAGTCCAGCCCCCNGGTGTTGATATTTTCCGCGAAAGCCCCCGGCTGAAGCTCCGGCAGCAGGGAGCGCATTTTGTCCACGCTCTCCTCCGCCAGCAAGGAAATCTGCCGGTGCCAGTCCCCGGCGTGGGCGTCTCCCAGGATGCCGTGGCGGAGCTTCAGTTGGATTTCCGGAANCTCCCGCTTGACGGTTCCCTTTTTCTCGCTGATGTTGACGGATACCACTTCTGCCACGTTNACCACTCCTTTACATAGCTGCCGGTCTTGCCCCCGCTCTTCCNGCAGAGGCGGATCTCGGTGATTTCCATATCCCGCTGGACGGCCTTGCACATATCGTAAATGGTCAGCGCCGCGGCGGAAACCGCCGTCAGGGCCTCCATCTCCACGCCGGTCTCCCCCTTGCACTTCACCTTGGAGCGGATATGGACGGCCTCCTCCTCCAGGGTAAAGGCGANGTCCACCGCCGTCAGCCGCAGGGGGTGGCACTTGGGGATGAGCTCATGGGTGCGCTTGGCGGCCAGGATGCCCGCCACCTGGGCCACCGCCAGAACGTCCCCCTTGGGAGTCCCGCCGGTGCGGATGAGGGCCNGTGGCTCCNAATTCACGCGGACCCGGCCCTCCGCCTCGGCCTGGCGGAAGGTGACGNCTTTTTGGGNCANGTCCACCATGCGGGCCCGGCCCTGTTCGTTGATGTGGGTCAATTCCAGGTTTTCCATCTGGTTCAGCCTCCAATCTGGTGCATGTTCCGGCCCGCCTCGCTGCGGCCGGTTTCGTTCATGTGGTGCCGCTCCGGCTTGGCGGCCGCGCCCTCCCGGATGGCCCGGCGCAGGGCCTCGCCGTGGAGTCCCCGGAGGGGGATCTCCTGGTTCGANTGGAGGCAGGGCTTCAGCTTNCCGTCCGCCGTCACCCGGATGCGGTCGCAGCTTTTGCAGAAGCGGTGGCTCATGGGCTCAATCAGCCCCACCAGCCCCGGCCCGTCCGGGGGGCGGTAGCGCCGGGCTACGCCGGAGCCCTCCGCCGGGCGGAGGTCCGGGCAGGCGTCCAGCACCGCCTGGGCGGGGAGGAATTGGGCGGTTCCGCCCTCCCCAATGGGCATCAATTCAATAAAGCGGACCTCTATGGGATACCGCCGGGCCAGGCTGACAAAATCGGGAATCTCGTCCTCGTTGAAGCCCTTCATCAGCACCACGTTCAGCTTTGTCCCGGTAAAGCCCGCCTCCGCCGCGGCCTCCAGGCCCCGGAAGGCCTCCTCCAAACGGCCCGCCCGAGTCATGTAGGCGTATCGGTCCGGCCGGAGGGTGTCCAGGCTGACGTTCAGCCGGTCCACCCCCGCCTCCCGGAGAGGCTTTGCCAGTTGGGAGAGGGCCGCGCCGTTGGTGGTNAGGCACAGCTCCTCCACCTCCNAAATGGCGGAAATCCCCCGGCAGATATCCAGAATCCCCCGGCGGACCAGAGGCTCCCCGCCGGTGAGGCGGACCTTGCGGACGCCGCAGTCCACGGCGGCCTGGGTAATTTCCACCAGTTCCTCCAAAGAGCAGACGTCCCCGCGGTCCCGCTTGGGGACGCCTCCGGCGGGCATGCAGTACCGGCAGCGGAGAGAGCAGAGGTCCGTGACGGAGAGGCGGAGGTAGGTGATGTTCCTGGCGTAGCGGTCCCGCATGGCGGCCTCCTTTCTTCCCTGGCGGCGTGAGTTGGGTCTATTATAAAGGAGGCCTGAGGAAAAAGAAGTTGTTATGACAACATTTCTCTGCTATAATTTCCAGAAAGGGAGGGGATGCCATGGATACGCGCTTGACGGCTTTAAGCCGGTGCCGCCTGTTTCAGGACCTGCCCCGGGAGACACTGGAGCGGGAAATCCTGCCCCGGGGGAAGCGCCGGGAATTTGAGAGGCAGAGGGTTCTCATCGCGCCGGGGGACCGGGTGGACTGGTTCGGCGTAGTCCTTCGGGGAAAGGTCCAGATCTCCCAGATTTTCTCCGACGGGACCAGCAGCCTGATGGACGCACTGGGGCCCGGCCATACCCTGGGGACGGACCTGATCTGCACCCGCAGCCGCCGCTCGCCCTACTACGCCGTGGCGGCGGACCGGCTTGAGGTCCTTCGGTTTTCCGGGGCGCTGGTGCTGGAAGCGGGGGCGCTGCCCGGGGAGGCGCGGACGATCCTCTGGCGGAACCTGCTGACCCTCCTCTCCGACGGCAATCTCCGCAAGCACTACCGTCTGGCCATTCTGGCCCAGCGGGGCCTCCGGGACCGGGTGCTGGTCTATCTCACCATGCAGGCGGAGCGGCGGGGGANCAGCACCTTCCGCATTCCCTTCTCACGGGAGGAGCTGGCGGCCTTCCTCTGCGTGAACCGGAGCGCCTTGTCCCACGAGCTGAGCCGCATGGAGGCGGAGGGGCTGATCCGGTTTCGCAAGAACGAGTTTACCCTCCTCTCCGCCGGGGAGAGGAGGAGCGCTTGGAGCGGGACGGAATAAAAAACCGCCGCCGGGTTAAGGTCCGGCGGCGGTTTTACTTTTATAAAGTATTTACGCTTTCTCGCACTTCCAGAAAGCCACGCTGTAGGGGGGCAGCTCGCTGCCGCCGCCGAAGTCGTGGAGCTTCCCGGTGATGAGATCCACCGCCTGGCCGCAGCCCGCGTCAAAGTGGGCGGTGTAGGNCGCGTCCGAGGCGTTGATAGCTACCAGCACCCGCTCCGCGTCTGTCCGGCGCTGGAAGATGGTTTGGTGGTTGGTGAGGACNATGTCCTTGAAGTCCCCATAGCACAGGGCCTCGCTCTCCCGGTGGGCCCGGGCCATGGCGGCGATCTGGTCCGTCAGGGCGTTCCACTCCGGCGCGTCAAAGGCGGGGCGCAGGGCGTCGTCCCCCTGGGACTTCTCCCCCAGGGCACCCCACTCGCTGCCGTAGTACAGGCAGGGGATGCCGGGCATGCCAAAGGCCAGGCCGTAAATCAGGGGGACGTGGGCGGGATTTGTCAGGATGCTGGCGGCCCGGGTCACGTCGTGGTTGTCGGCGAAGCAGAGAAGGTGCTTGCCCTTGTAGAGGGTCCACGGCTCCGGGCCGAACTGGCGCTTGAGGCTGTGGACGATCTCGAAGAGGTTCATGGAGTTCAGGCTGGAATAGAGGCCCTTGTAGCACTCGTAGTTGGTGCAGGAGTGGAGGAGGCCGTCCCCCACCCAGCGGTTGTNGTCCCCGTGGAGGGTTTCGCCCACCAGGAAGAACTCCGGCTTGAGACCGTCGCAAAAGCTCCTGAGGCGGCGGAGGAAGTCGATTTCCAGGCAGTAGGCCACATCCAGCCGGAGGCCGTCGATGCCGAATTCCTCCACCCAGAACTTCACGCACTCCAGCAGGTAGTCCACCACGGCGGGGTTGCGGAGGTTCAGCTTCACCAGCTGGAAATGGCCCTCCCAGCCCTCGTACCAGAAGCCGTCGTTGTAGTTGGAATTGCCGTCGAAGTTGATATGGAACCAGTCCTTGTAGGGGGAGTCCCATTTNTTTTCCTGCACGTCCCGGAAGGCCCAGAAGCCCCGGCCCACATGGTTGAACACGCCGTCCAGCACCACCCGGATACCGTGGGCGTGGAGGACCTCCACCACCTGGGCAAAGTCCTCGTTGGTTCCCAGGCGGCAGTCCACCTTCCGGTAGTCCCGGGTGTCGTAGCCATGGCGGTCGCTGTCGAAGATGGGGGAGAGGTAGAGGGCGCCGGCCCCCAGCTTTTGGATATGGGGGGCCCAGTCCCCGATTTTGCCGATGCGGCTTACGGTTACGCCGTCGTTTTCCTTGGGCGCGCCGCAGAAGCCCAGGGGATAGATTTGATAGAATACGCTTTTGTCAGCCCACATAGTTGAACCGTCCTTTCTTGGCGGAGGTGGATCGCTGTATTTTACGGTGATGAACACAGAGATATCGTACAAATCGGTAGTATACCACAAATTTCCGAAAAGGTCGAGGAAAATCCGCCGAGGCTTTTGGGCCCCGCCCTTGACAGGGGCGGGAAATAGGCATAATATAGATTTACATGGAAAAACTTCATAAGGTCCGGTAGGTAAGGCTGCCACAAGGATATGGGTCGCTGCCGCGAAGTGATGGAGACATCACCAGTTGGTTTGAACAGGCGATATCGAACGGGAAGGTATCATCTAACGCGATTTCACCGCCTTGTGAGGCTAAAGCTCAAACGGTAGGGGCGGTGCGTCCGCCTGTCAGAGAGGAAGATTCTCCAGTCGTGCCGGACCGGGACGATTGGAGATTTTCGCGTTTTTATTAGGCCTTGTTTGAAAATCGGCCTAGCTGTGAGGAGAGGAGGTCCCGGCATGTTTGAACTGCAAAACGAGCGAACGGAGCTGCTGGAAAAAATCGAGGAGTTGTTCGGACGAAAACGCTACGCGGAGCTCCGGGACCTGCTGCTGCCCATGGAGGCGGCGGATATCGCCTCCCTCTGCCAGGATTTGGACGAGAAGGTGCCGGTGGTGTTCCGCCTGCTGCCCAAGGAGCTGGCGGCGGAGGTTTTCGTGGAGCTGGACAGCGATGACCAGGAGCTTTTGATTCACAGCTTCTCCAACACGGAGCTGAAGGAGGTCCTGGACGAGCTCTACCTGGACGACGCGGCGGATATCGTGGAGGAGATGCCCGCCGGGGTGGTGAAGCGCATCCTGCGCCACTGTGACCCGGAAATGCGCAAGAGCATCAACGAGGTCCTGAAATACCCCGAGGACTCCGCCGGAAGCATCATGACCACGGAGTTTGTGGATTTGAAGGCCAACATGACGGTGGAGGACGCCTTGAAGCGCATCCGCCGGACGGGACCGGACNAGGAGACCATCAACATCTGCTACGTCATCGACGACCGGCGGCATCTGATCGGCCTTCTGACCATCCGCACGCTGCTCCTGGCGGAGGAGGACGACGTCATCGGCGACATCATGGAGCGGAACCTCATCGCCGTCCAGACCCTGGACGACCAGGAGGCCGTGGCCCGGGCCCTGGGGAAGTACGACTTTTTGGCCCTNNCGGTGGTGGACAAGGAGGAGCGGCTGGTGGGTATCGTCACGGTGGACGACGCCATCGACGTCTTGCAGGAGGAGGTCACGGAGGNCATCGAGAAGATGGCCGCCATGCTCCCCGGCGACAAGCCCTATTTGAAAACCGGAATCTTCGAGACCTGGAAGGCCCGGACTCCCTGGCTGATGCTGCTGATGCTCTCCGCCACCTTTACGGGCATCATCCTGACCCACTTTGNAAAGTCCCTTATGGCCTGCGCCATTTTGACCTCCTTCATCCCCATGCTCTCCGGCACCGGCGGCAACAGCGGCACCCAGGCCTCCACCGCCGTCATCCGGGCGCTGTCNCTGGGAGAGGTCCGGTTCAGCGATTTGTTCCAGGTGCTGTGGAAGGAGTTCTGGGTCTCCGTCTGCTGCGGCCTCTGCCTGGCGGCGGCCAACTTCGTGAAAATGATGCTGGTGGACCGCTNGCTGCTGCAAAACCCCACGGTGACGCCCCAGGTGGCCCTGGTGGTCTGCGCCACCCTGGTGGGGACGGTGCTGTGCGCCAAGCTGGTGGGGTGCTCCTTGCCTTTGCTTGCCAAGCGCATCGGCTTTGACCCGGCGGTGATGGCCTCCCCCTTTATCACCACCATCGTGGACGCGCTGTCCCTTCTGATTTACTTCCGGTTTGCCTCGGCGATTCTGGGGCTGTGAGGGCGGACCCGCGGGCAAAAGCAAGAAACGCCGTCCGGGCAATGGGCCCGGGCGGCGTTTGGTTAAAACCAGGCGGCGGAGCCCTCCCGGAATTTCGGGACGGGGCCGTCCTGATAGGTGTCGTATCGGGACTCGTTGCAGCCGAATTCCTGTAAGAAGCAGATGCGGCCCGCCGGGTCCCAGCGGATCAGGGACAGCCCGTCGAAGGCCTCCACCCGGCCGCCGTTCATTTGGTTCCGGAAGTACCATTGCACCACGGTCTGGTCCTCCCGGTGGAAAAACTGGAGGATATCCCACTGAAGGACGGTCCCCCGGGTGTTCCATTCGTCGAACCAGAGCTTGATTTTCTGAGCGCCGTGGTACTCCGGCCCCCAGCTCTCAATGTAGACGGCATCCTCTGAAAAGAGGCTGAGAATGCCAAGGTCCGCCTTTTNCAGCCACATGTCAAACCAGAGGCGGACGGCGCGCTCCCGCTGTTCCATGGCGGTTCCTCCTTTACAAGTCAATTTCGGCGCGGCCCTCCCCGAGAGGCCCGCGTGTTCACTCCGCCGCCAGCTTCCGAATGTCCAGCAGATCCCGGATCACATAGTCCGCCGTCCCGGCCCCGGAGGGGGAATAGAGGACGCTGNGGACCCCGGCGCTTTTGGCGCAGTCCACGTCCAAGGTCCGGTCCCCCACGTAATAGACCCGGTCCCGCTCCAGGCGGTGCTTTTCCAGCAGATAGAGCAGGGCGTCGGGGGCGGGCTTCCGGGGAAAGCCGTTCAGGCTGGAGACTACTTCCTTAAAAAAGCGGTCCAGTCCCAGGTGTTCCAGCACCGGGGCGGTGGTGCGGCCCCGGTGGGTGTAGACGAAGTGGACCGCCCCCAGGGCGGCGGTTTCCTCCAGTGCCTCCCAGGCGTGGGGCGTTGTTGTAATTTCCAGATACCGCCCGCCGCTGATTTCAGAGTAGCGGGCCTTGATGTCGGAAAAGGCCCGCCCGGTGGCCGNCGCCGCGTAATTCACCACGTCGCTGACAGACCCCGCCGTGGCCCNGNGNCGGATCTCGTCCTCCTCCATGGGGACGTTCAGCTCCTCCAGCGTCCGGCGGAGGCTGGAGACNATGACGCCGTAGGAGTCCAGCAGGGTCCCGTCCAGGTCCCAGATAAAGGTTTTGCNGCTCACGCGCGTTCCCTCCAAACGTTCGATGGTTTTCCCATTATAGCAGGTCCTCCGGCGGCTGTCCAGAGGAACGAAAAAGCCCCGCCCCGGAGGGCGGGCTTTAAGGGTTCCCGTCTTTCTTTTTCGGCCACACCAGGCTGACGCCTGAGAGCAGCAGATATACCCCGAAGGGCTTTCGCAGGACCTCCACGTCCACCGCGTTGGACACCCAGGCCCCGACGAGCGCCGCCGCGACGGCTACGGGCACGGCGGCTTTCAGCGTGGGCTTGTCCAGATAGCCGCCCCTGGCGTGGCAGACCAGGGCGCTGGCGGCGGTGGGGAGGAAGAACAGCAGGTTGATTCCCTGGGCCGTCCGCTGGTCCACCCCCAGGAAGAGGGTCATCACCAGCAGCAGCAGCGTTCCGCCCCCCACGCCCCAGGCGGAAACAACGCTGGCCCCCAGGCCGCAGAGAAAGGGTATGATCCAGTCCGTCACAGCAGATATTTCACCCCCGCGTAGAAGAGGAAGGCGGCGAACAGCCACTTTAAAAACTTGGTGGAAATCTTCCCGTAGAGCTTCCCGCCGAAGAACCCGCCGATCAGGCCCCCGGCCAGATAGGGCAGGGACTCCGTCAGGGACACGCCGCCCTTCCAGAGATACACTGCCGCCGACACCAGGCACACCGGAAAAATAACCCCCACGCAGGTGGCGTAAAGCTTCCGCTGGCTCAGATTCCCCCACCGGGACTGGATGGGCAGGAAGACCATGCCCCCGCCGCCGCCGAATAAACCGTTGGCCAATCCCGCCGCCGCTCCTGCCAGCCGGGCCGTCCAGGCTGCTTTCATGCCGCCGCCTCCTTTCTATGTATCCCTTCCCGGAGGGCCCGGGAAGGGAGGGAAACCGTTCGCTTATTTCAGCTTGAAGCTCTGGCAGTCGGTGCATTCCACCATGGTGGGATTGGTCTCATGGGTGCCCACCTGGATGGTGTTCAGGCCGCAGTAGCCGGAGTCCTGGCAGTGGTGGGCGCAGTTGTTTACTGTGCATTTAATGCTCTGGTTGGGCGTGNNGGCGCATCCGCCGTTGGTGCAGTCCTTAGTCATGAGTTTGGTCCTCCCGCGTGAAGATTTTTTAAGACGCTGAGGGGCTNTCCCGCCTGTCCCCCCAGCGCGTTTTCACGGTGAAAGGAGAGATGGTTGAGCCTCGTCAGCGCCCTCATAGTGTGCGCCGGGAAGAAGAGAGTATGCGCGTTTGCCGGAGTGAAAATTTTGGCAAAAAACGGGACCGCCGCAAGGCGGTCCCGTAAACGCGCGGGGTAATATCAGTGGCAGACGCCCTCACAAAAGCCGTGGGTGTGGTGGTCTCCGCAGTAGGAGACGCCGCTGTGGCTNNACCGCCCCTCAAGNGTGCAGCCCTCCACAGGGCACAGGGCCCGGCAGGTCCCGTCGCAAAAGCCGTTCAGATGGTAGTATCCGCAGCAGCGGACGCCGTTGTGGTCGTGCCTCCCCTCGATGGCGCAGCCTTCGGCGGTGCACAGGGGCCGGCAGGCTCCGTCGCAGAAGTTGTTGTGATGCGGGTAGCCGCAGTAGGTGATGCCGTCGTGGACATGCCGCCCGTCAATGGGGCAGTTGTAGACGGGGCACAGCGCCTTGCAGGCCCCGTCGCAAAAGCCGTTTTCATGGGCATAGCCGCAGTAAGTGACGCCGCTGTGGCTGTGCCGCCCGATCTCGGGGCAGCCCTCCAGAGGGCAGAGGGCCCGGCAGTTGTTGTCGCAGACGCCGCTCTCGTGGGGATAGCCGCAGTAGGTGACCCTGTTGTGGACATGCCGCCCGGCGATGGTGCAGCCTTCCACCTTGCAGACGGTGACGGTGGAGCTCACGGGCTGGGAGGGGCGGACCGGCCGATTGCCGTGGCAGCCGCCGCCGTGGTGGCCGTGGGCGGAGGCGGGCAGCGTCAGCAGCGCCAGGGCCAGGACGAAGAACCATATTTTTTTGAGCTTCATCACGGAAGACCTCCTGAAAACAAAGATTCTATCTTTATCATAGCACAGCGGCCCCCGTCTGGCAAGAGGTTCCATGTTCAAAAATCCTTCAAACTTCTTTCAGCAAGTTTTAAGTTCTTCCGTCTATACTAAGCCCATCAAGTCGAGGAACGGCCGTTCCGAGAGGGCGGCGTTCCAAAATTTAAAATCCAGACAATCCCAGTTCACACGTTCGACACAGTTCCCTGTTATCTTAGCTTCTAAAGAACGGAAGAACGGGATACATAATGAAGGAGGAAGCTGATTATGTATAACGATGAAAACAACCTGTACAACTACACCTACCGCAAGGACGGCAGCGAACTCTCCCACCAGCGGGAAANCGTCCGCCCCGGCGGACAGCCCGGCCCCCAGGGGCCCGAATTTGAGGTGAAGCCTGTGAAGAAAAACCGCCTGGGCCTGAAGATCGCCGCCCTGGCTTTGAGCTGCGCCCTGCTTGGCGGCGCGGCGGGGGGCGGGGCCGTGTGGGCCATGTCCCAGCCCGGAGGGAACGAGAGCGAGATCAATGTTTCCAGCCGCCCCGTGACCCAAGTGGCCCTGCGGAATGTAGACGGGAAAACCGCCATGAGCGACGCGGAGGTCTACGCGGCCAATGTCAACAGTGTGGTGTCCATCCGCACCTCCGCCACCGCCGGATACAATTTCTACCGCCAGCCGGTGGAGACGGCCTCCGCCGGGTCCGGCTTCGTGCTGAGCAAGGACGGCTACATCCTCACCAACTACCACGTGGTAAAGGGTGCGGAAACCGTAACCGTCACCATGTACAACGGGGACGAATTCCCCGCCCAGTATATCGGAGGGGAAGAGGACTACGACATCGCCGTCATCAAGGTGGAGGCGGAGAACCTCCAGCCCGTCACCCTGGGAGACAGCGCCACGCTGAACGTGGGCGACCACGTGCTGGCCATCGGCAACCCCTTGGGCGAGCTGACCTTCTCCATGAGCGGCGGCATGGTCTCCTGCGTGGACCGGGCCATCAACGTGGACGGGACGCCCTTTAACATGATTCAGACCGACACCTCCATCAACCCCGNAAACTCCGGTGGGCCCCTGTTCAACCAGTACGGCGAGGTGGTGGGCATTGTTTCCGCCAAATACTCGCAGTCCTCCAACGGCACCACGGTGGAGGGCCTGGGCTTCGCGATTCCCATGAACGACGTGTTTTCCATGGTNAAGGACATCATGGCCAACGGCTATGTGTCCAACCGGGCGTATCTGGGCATCACCCCCCAGACCATGACGGAGAGCTGGGCGGCCCAGTTCCATTATGACGTCACCTCCGGCGTGTTCATCAACTATGTGGAGCCGGACAGCGCCGCCGANAAGGCGGGACTGAAAATGGGCGACGTGATCACGAAAGTNGACGGCACGGACATCAAGTCCGTGGAGGACTTGAACCTGGCGAAGAAGAAATACTCCGCCGGGGACAGCGCCACCCTGGANGTCTACCGCCCCNACGTCACGGTCACCGTGNNAATCACCTGGGGCGCGGCCCCCAAGGAGGACCAGGCGGCCCAGCAGCAGGAAACCCAGCAGTATCCCGGAAACCGGAACGACAACAGCGGAAACGGCGGATATTACGGCAACCCCTTCGAGGACCTGTTCCGCTATTTCTACGGCTGATGAAATAGGGACCCGCCGGGTCCCGCAGGATACCTCCTCCCACGCCCGGAGACGGCTTCGCGGCAAAAGCTGCGGCAAGGCAAAAAAGCCGGCATGCGGCGGGCGGGGATGGTGCAGATAGATGCAGGGGCGGGCTTGCCCGCCGGAATGGTGAAACGCCATATAAAGCCAAAGTGCGGGAGGGCCGGATGTTCAGGCCNTCCCGCGACGTTTGTACAGCCTTCCCGGCTGAGGTAAGAGAGGCTGGGCCGCTATGTTACCAACGGCCTGCGCTCAATCCGCAATCTCAATGCCCAAAATCCGGGCCACGACCGCCGCCTGGGAGGCGTGGATCCTTGCGCCCCGGAGCTCCTGGCAGGAGGCGGAGAGGGTCACGCCGTCCAAGGTGCAGCCGGAGAGGTCCGTCCCCTTGAGGACGGCCCGGAACAGGTCCGCCTGGGTGAAATCCACGGTTTGGAGCGTGGTTTTTACCACCCGGAGCTCCTGACAGCCGCTCTCCTTTAAATCGCAGTCCGTCAAGGCGCAGCGCTCCCAGAGGGCCCCCGTGAGGTTGGCCCAGCGGAGGCGGAGGCGGGCCAGCGCGCAGTCCTTGAAGCGGGCCTTGCGGAAGTCTCCGCCCTCGGCCTTGCAGCCGGAGAGGGCGGCGTCCTTCCAAAAGCTTACGGGAAAGCGGCACCCGGTAAAGGCGCAGTCCTCGAATTCGCAGCCGTAGAAGGCCGCGCCGCTGAAATTGCAGTCCGTAAACTGGCAGCGGGCAAAACGGGTCTGCCGGAAGGTGAGGTCCGAGAGGTCCAGCCGCTCCGCCGTTTCCCGGACAAAAGTTCCNCAGGCCAGCTGTTCCCCCTCTTCCCGGGCGGAGAGGAGGGCGGCAGTTAAATCGTTCATAATACCACCAGATTCTGTTGCCGCCGCTCAGGCCTGGCCTGTCACCAGACAATCAGAGCGCGATAAAGTTCTTTTGGTTACTTTTCTTTCAAGAAAAGTAACTCCTCGAAGCTCTTGATATACACGTCGCAGTAGCCACGCATTTCCTTTTCATCCTGGGCGAAGAGGCCGTCATAGACCCCGATCACCCGCATTCTTGCCGCCCTGGCTCCCTTACAGGCGGCCAGGCTGTCGTCAAAGACGGTGCAGTCCTCCGGCCGGACGTCCGCGGCCCTGGCGGCGGCCAGCCAGACATCCGGCTTCCGCTTTTCCAGCCCCAGCTCCTGGGCGAAGGTCACCCGCTCGAAGTACTTCGCCAGCCCCAGGGATTCCAGGGCCATGTGGCAGTGCTCCGGCACGCTGGAGGTCACCACCGCCATNCGCCGCCCCTCGGCCTTGCACTGCTTCAAATAGGCCCGGACGCCGGGCTTCACCGGCACNCGGGCATAGGAGTCTGCCGCCAGCTCCATCCACTCGGCGACGATCTCCTCGCAGGACTCCGGCAGCTTGCAGAACGCCTTGGTGAACACCGCCGCCTGGGGCNNGGGCACATGGGCCACGCCCTCGTAATAGGCGTGGGTGTACTTCATCCCCCGGCGGCCCAAAAATTCCCGGTCCACCTTCTTCCAGATGCCGTTGGAGTCCGTCAGCACCCCGTNCATATCAAAGAAAAACATGGCTCACTCCTCCTTTACCAGCCGGAAGCGCCAGGGAAAATCCCGGGCCTCCTCCGCGTAGTCCACCCCGATCCGGGGGCCGGAAACCATTCGCTCCCCCCGCGGGGCCGGAAGAGGGGCCAGCCCGGCGTCCTCCGGGCAGTCGCAGAGAAACAGCGTGTCCCCCGTCAAATCCAGCCCGTTCTCTTCCCGGGTCAGGGCCAGGGCCCGGCAGACCTTGCCGGGGCCGTTGAGGAAATTCTTCCTCCGGTAAGCCGTCAGGGGCTTGTCCCCATAGCGGAGGCGGGCCATGGCCTCAATGCCCGCCACGGGCTCTATGGCCCGAAGCAGCACGGCGGCGGGCTCTCCCTCCGGTNCCGTGACGAAGTTCAGGCAGTGGTACATGCCGNAGATGAGGTAGATATAGGCCGTCCCCGGCTGNGAGAACAGGGTTTCCGTCCGGGCCGTCCGGCGGTATCCGTAGGCGTGGCAGGCCTTGTCGCAGCGGCCCACATAGGCTTCCGTCTCCACGACGCGGCCCGCCAGGATTTCGCCGTCCAAGCGGCGGACCAGGATTTTTCCCAGCAGGGCCCGGGCGGCCTCCAGGGTGTCCTGGGCGTAGAATTCACGGGAAAGCCTTGCCATTTTCTCACCTCGGTGCTACAATACAAATTTGCGCGGCCCCGGGCCGCACAGTACATTTAGTATATCACAGAAGAGAACATGGAGCAAGAGAAATGAAAGTCAACCGAGTTCGTCAAAATGTCCTGCCCCTGGTTACCGCCATGATCTGGGGCACCGCCTTCGTGGCTCAGAGCGTGGGCGCGGAATACATGGGGCCCTTTACCTTCAACACCGCCCGGGCGGTCATCGCCTTCTTCTTCCTCCTTGGCCTTTGCGGCCTCCGGGCCCTCTGGCGGCGGGGGAGGGGAGAGACTCCCGATCCCGCCGGGTCCCGCCGGGATCTGATTCTNGGGGGCCTNTGCTGCGGCGCGGCGCTGTCGGTGGCCAGCTTCTTCCAGCAAAAGGGCCTGGAGACTACCACCCCCGGCAAGGCGGGGTTCATCACGGCGCTTTATATCGTCCTGGTGCCCCTGGCGGGGCTGGCCCTGGGGAAGAAGGTTCCCCGCGCCCTGTGGCTGGGAGTGGTCCTGGCGGTGGGGGGGCTGTACTGCCTCTGCGTCACCGAGNAGCTGACNATTACCGGCGGGGACCTGTANGTGCTGGTCTGCGCCTGCTGCTTCACCGCTCAGATTCTGGTGGTGGACTATTTTACCAACAAGGTGGACGGCGTGGCGCTGTCCTGCGCCCAGTTTTTGATCATGACCGCCCTCTCCGCCGCAGGGGCGCTGGCGGAGGCGCCGCCGCCCCTGGAGCTGCTGCCCAAGTACCTGGGGCCGGTGCTCTACGTGGGCGTGTTCTCCAGCGGCGTGGCCTACACCCTCCAGATCCTGGCCCAGAAGGATTCCAACCCGGCGGTGGTGTCCCTTCTGATGAGCATGGAGTCCCTCTTCGCCGCCGTGGCCGGGGCCATCATCCTGGGCAGCCGCATGACGGGCCGGGAGTACCTGGGCTGCGCGCTGATGCTGGCGGCGGTGGTGCTGGCCCAGCTTCCGTACCCCCTGGGCCGGAAGACGGAGGGNTTTGGCGATGGACAAGAGGTTTAACCTATGCTATAATGCATATAAAATGGTAATAATATGCCGGTATGGCAGTTTGTGCAAATGAGGTGAGCGCATGCGGATCAATGTGCTGGGCGTGGGCTTTGACAATGTGACCATGGGCGAGGCGGTAGACCGGGGGATGGAGCTGCTTCACAGTCCCGGGACCCACTACGTGGTAACCCCCAACCCGGAGATTGTGGAGATCTGCCGGGAGAACCTGGCCGCCCGGCAGGCGGTGAACGCCGCGGATCTGGTGCTGCCCGACGGCATCGGCGTGGTGAAGGGGGCCGGAATGCTGGGCACGCCTTTGAAGGAAAAGGTTCCCGGCATCGAGTTTGCCGCCGGGCTCATGGAGCGCATGGCGGCGGAGGGCTTGTCCCTCTATCTCCTGGGGGCCAAGCCCGGCGTGGCCGAGGCCGCCGGGGAACGGCTGGCGGCGAAATACCCGGGCTTGAAAATCGCCGGGACCCNCGACGGCTATTTTAAAGAGGNCGGCCCCGTGGCGGAGGCCATCCGGCGGAGCGGNGCGGANTGCGCCTTCGTCTGCCTGGGNGCCCCGAAGCANGNGCTCTGGATGGCGAAGCACGGCGAGGCCACGGGAGCCCGCCTCCTCTGCGGCCTGGGGGGAAGCCTGGACGTCTTCGCCGGGGTGGTGGAGCGGGCCCCGAAATTCTGGTCCGACCACGGCCTGGAGTGGTTTTACCGCCTGTGCAAAAACCCCCGCCGGGCGGGGCGGATGATGAAGCTGCCGCTGTTCCTGGTCCATGTGGAGAAGGAGAAGCGGCGGAAATGAGAGGAATGCTGATTGTCCTGGAGGGCACCGACGGNTCCGGCAAGGCCACCCAGGNGGGGCTGCTNCTCCGAAGCCTGGAGGCCCGGGGCGTCTCCTGCCGGGAGATTGATTTTCCCCGGTATGGAAACCCCTTTGCCGAGCCCGCGAATCTCTACCTTCACGGAGCGCTCGGAGGAGCGCCCGGAGACGTGAACGCCTGCGCCGCCTCCGCCATGTTCGCCATAGNCCGCTTCGCCTCCTATCAAGAGGACTGGGGCGCGTTCTACGAGTCCGGCGGCGTGGTGGTGGCCAACCGCTACACCACGTCCAACGCCGTCCACCAGGCCTCCAAGCTCCTCCCAGAGGAGCGGCGGGACTTTTTGGACTGGCTCTTTGATTTGGAATACCGCCGCCTGGGGCTTCCCGAGCCGGATCTGGTGCTGTACCTGGACATGCCCACCGAGGCGGCGAACCGGCTCATGCGCCGCCGGGAGGAGAAGACGAACACCCAGGCGGATATTCACGAGCGGGACGGGGACTACCTCCGCCGCTGCCGGGAGTGCGCCGGGGAGATTGCCCAGGCCCAGGGCTGGGCCGTGGTGAGCTGCGCCAGGGAAGGCGCCCCCCGGCCGCCGGAGGACATCCACCAAGAGGTNCTGGCCATCGTCCTGGACCGCCTGTCCCGCTGAAGGACGGCGAAAGCGGGACGCTTCGCGTCCCGCCTTGGCCGGAGAACTCAGCAGCAGGAGTCGTTGCAGCCGCAGTTGCAGTTGCAGTTACAGCCGCAGCTGCACCCTCCGTTGCAGCCGCCGCAGCCGCCGCACCCGCCGCAGCCGCAGTTGCCGCATCCGCAGCCGCCCCAGTTGTTTCCGCCCCAATTGTTTCCACCCCAGCTGTTCCCGCCGCCGCAGCCGCAGCAGCAGAACAGGATGATGATCAGGACGATCCACAGGCAGCCGTTGTCGTTTCCATTGTTAAAGCACATAGTCAGTCACCTTTCTTTGGACCCGGGGCCGCGTCTCGGCGGCGTCAGGACCTTGGATTTGAGATATTCTATGCTNCCGGCCTCCGCCGGGAGCCTGACCCCCTGAAAATTCATCCTGTCCTTTTTTAAAGGGGGGATTTTCNGGGGGAGCGCGCCGCGCGAGGAGGTTTTCAACATGGCCGAATACCACAACAGCGACACCGCCAGCTGGGACGCCGGACAGGTCCGGCGGGAGCGGCCCGCTCCGTCTTCCCAGCGTCCCCCTCAGAAGAAGCGCCGCCGGAGGCGGCGGAGGATGCACCCGCTTTTGTTCCTTCTGCTGCACCTGATCTTCGTGGCCCTGACCTCGGCCCTGCTGGGCTGNGCNGGCTGGCTGCTGTTCAGCGACTTCTGCTCGTTCAACCGGGCGGGNTCCNCGCCGGTGGAGATGGTGNTGGAGGTCTCCTCCGANGACACTGTGGACACCGTGGCTGACAAGCTGAAGGCCGCGGGGCTTATCGAGTATCCCTGGTTCTTCAAGCTCTACGCCAACGTCACCCACGCGGAGGAAAAGATCGGCATGGGCTCCCACGCCCTGAACACGGACATGGACTACCACGCCCTGGTGCTGGGGATGCGGAGCGCCGCCGGAAACATGACGGCGGAGACCGTCCAGGTCACCATCCCCGAGGGCTACACCGTGGCCCAGACCATNGCCGNGCTGGCGAAAAACGGCGTGAACACCGAGGCGGCCCTNACGGAAGCGGCCCAGACCGCCGACTTCGACTATGACTTCATCGACAACGAGTCCAAGGACATCAGCCGGCTGGAGGGCTTCCTCTTCCCGGACACCTACGAGTTCTATGTAAACGAAAAGCCCGCGAGCGCCCTGAACCGCCTGATCAAAAACTTCAACAGCAAAATTGACGACGGGCTGCTGGACGCCTGGCAGGAAAAGGGCTATGACTTGAAGGAGATCGTCACCATCGCCTCCCTCNTCGAGCGGGAGACCGACGGCACCGACCAGGCCCGCATCGCCTCCGTCATCTACAACCGCCTGGAGGGTTCCGGAAACAAGGGAGGAACCAACGGCCTTTTGCAGGTGGACGCCTCTTTGCTCTACGGTCTGCCGGGCCATGAGGGGGCCATCACCCAGGAGGACCTGGAGACGGACACCCCCTACAACCTCTATAAGTACCCGGGGCTGCCCCCCACGCCCATCGCCAACCCCGGCCTCACCGCCATCGAGGCCGCCCTGGAGCCGGAGGAAACGGGCTACTATTACTACGCCCTGNGCAAGGACGGCAAGCACCACTATTTCGAGACCTACAACGAACATGTCAACTTCGTCAACAGTGCCGAATATGGCGGATAAGCGGCCGGAGCTGCTGGCCCCGGCGGGGGACCTGGAGCGCCTGCGCATGGCGGTGCTCTACGGGGCGGACGCGGTGTATCTGGCGGGGACGGACTTCGGCATGCGGGCCTTCGCGGGGAACTTCTCCCCCGAGGGCCTGGCGGAGGCCGTGGCTTTCNCCCACGCCCACGGGGTCCGGGTCCACTGCACCGTCAACACCATGCCCCGGAATGAGGAAATGGACCGCCTCCCCGCCCACCTGGAGGTGCTGGAATCCGCCGGGGTGGACGCGGTGATCCTGGCGGACCTGGGGGCCTTCCAATTGGCGGGGAAATACGCGCCCCACGCGGCCCGCCACGTCTCCACCCAGGCCGGGGTAACCAATTACGAGACCGCCCGGGCCTGGCACGACCTGGGGGCCTCCCGGGTGATTCTGGCCCGGGAGCTGAGCCTGGAGGAGNNTCGNACCATCCGGGACAAGACCCCCGCCTCTTTGNAGCTGGAGGCCTTTGTCCACGGGGCCATGTGCGTCAGCTATTCCGGGCGGTGCCTCCTAAGCAATTATATGACGGGCCGGGACTCCAGCCGGGGGGCCTGCGCCCAGCCCTGCCGGTACAAGTACGCCCTTGTGGAGGAGAAGCGCCCCGGCGAGTTCTTCCCCATAGAGGAGGACGGCCAGGGGTCCTACATCCTGAACTCCCGGGACATGTGTATGATCGACCACCTGGAGGATCTCCAATTCCTGGACAGCCTGAAAATCGAGGGCCGGGCCAAGTCCGCCTATTACGCCGCCGTGGTCACCGNCGCCTACCGCCACGGACTGGACGCCCNGGCGGCGGGAGAGGAGATAGACCCCGTCTGGCGGGACGAGGTGGAGCACGTCAGCCACCGGCCCTACTCCACNGGCTTNTTCTACGGCCCGNCGGGCCAGTACTACGACGACGCCCGGTATGTCCGGGAGTGGCAGGTAGCCGCCATCGTCACGGACTGCGGCGGGGAGGGGAACGCCGCGCTGTCCCTGCGCAACAAATTCCGCGCCGGGGACACGGTGGAGCTGGTGGGTCCGGGCCTGCGGCCTTTTGAGATGACCGTTCCCGAGATGACGGACGCGGACGGCCTCCCCCTCTTCGAGCCCCGGACGCCCCAGAGCGTCTTCCATATGAAGCTGCCCCGGCCGGTGCCCCCCTGGACCATTGTCCGGCGGGCCAAGGACCTGTCGGCCAAGTGAGAGATAAAACTACTTTTAAAAAGAATCTATAAAAAGGAGAAGCCGCTATGAACGCAGACGTCGTCATCGTGGGAGCCGGTCCCGCCGGCATTTTCACCGCCCTGGAGCTGCTGAAAAAAGGGAGCAGGCAGAAGATCGTCATGGTGGAGAAGGGGCAGAGCATCGAAAACCGCCGCTGCCCCAAGAGCCAGACCAACAAATGCGTAAACTGCAAGCCCTACTGCCACATCACCACCGGCTTCTCCGGCGCGGGGGCCTTTTCCGACGGGAAGCTGTCGCTGAGCTATGAGGTGGGCGGGGATCTGCCCACCCTCATCGGCACGGATTTGGCCCAGGAGACCATTCACTACGCGGACAAAA
This sequence comes from Oscillibacter sp. CU971, assembly GCF_905219725.1. NCBI lineage: Bacteria > Bacillati > Bacillota > Clostridia > Eubacteriales > Oscillospiraceae > Oscillibacter > Oscillibacter sp. CU971. The sequence continues at coordinate 14,778 of NZ_CAJMXG010000004.1, read as the reverse complement.
TCTACCTGGATTTCGGCGCGGACACCCACATCGAGGGCCTGGAATACCCGGAGGACCGCAAGGAGATCCGCAAGCGGGCCATCCAGGCGGGCCTCAAGCTNGTGGACTGCCCCATCCGCCACATGGGCACGGAGAAGGCCCACGACATTTATCTCGGCATCGAGCGCTATCTCCAGGAGAACGGCGTGGAGATCCTCTTTGGCTACGAGTGCCAAAACCTCATTTTGGAGAACGACGTCTGCAAGGGCGTCACAGTCTCCGACCGCCGCCAGGATTTTGAGATTCACGCCAAACACACCGTGGTGGCCACCGGCCGCCGGGGGGCGGACTGGGTGGAGAATCTCTGCGCGGAGCACAACATTGCCCACGCTCCCGGCACCGTGGACATCGGCGTCCGGGTAGAGGTCCGGAACGAGGTTATGGAGATGGTGAACCGGGTCCTCTACGAGTCCAAGCTGGTGGGCTGGCCCAAGCCCTTCAAGAACAAGGTCCGGACCTTCTGCCAGAATCCCGGAGGCTTTGTCAGCCAGGAGAACTACGACAACGACCTGGCGGTGGTCAACGGCCACTCCTATAAGGAATTCAAAAGCGACAACACGAACCTCTCCATCCTCTGCTCCCATAATTTCAGCGTCCCCTTCAACCAGCCCATCGCCTACGCCCGGAAAGTGGGGGAGCTGACCAATATGCTGGGCAACGGCCAGATTCTGGTCCAGCGCTTCGGCGACATTCTGGACGGCAAGCGGACGTGGCAGAAGGAGCTGGCCCAGTCCAACATCCGGCCCACCCTGCCGGACGTGGTGGCGGGGGACATCACCGCCGCCATGCCTTACCGGGCCATGGTGAACATCATCAACTTCATCCAGGCCATGGACTACGTGGTGCCGGGCTTCGCCTCCTATGAGACGCTGCTGTACTCCCCGGAGCTGAAATTCTACTCCAACCGGGTGAAGATGGACACGGACTTCAACACCAGCTTGCAGGGCCTCCACTGTCTGGGGGATTCCTCCGGCTGGACGAGAGGGCTGATGATGTCTTCCGCCATGGGAGTGCTCATGGGACGAAAGCTGGCCTCCTTTTCTTGAAAGAAAAGGAGCAAAAGAACTTTAAGTCCGCTCTGGCTGTCTGGTGGAGAACCAAGTCAAAGCGACGGCAAGGCAGAATCCGACCAACAAAAAACCAGGGCCGTCAAGGCCCTGATTTTTTCTGCCCAGTCTTATCCAGCCTTACGGGATTCATACGTCGGGGGAGCGGGTACACTCTTTGCAATCCCCCCCGGCTCGCCCTCCGGCAGGTCCGTGTTTCCCTCCGTGCCCACGATTGTGGCTTTGGGAAGCACATGGACCAAACACTCCGCCGTCTGGTCCTTCCAGCTGGCGGTGATGACGGCCTCCCCCTCTCCCTCAATGAACACGGTCCCGGTGTTGNCNACCCGGNCCACCTCGGGGTCGGAGGTGCTCCACTCCACCTCGGCCATGGGGGCCCCCAGGGCCTCCAGCAGGTAGTGGCCGGTGTCTCCCTCTGTGGCGGTGATTTCTTTGGCGCTCAGGCTGAGGATTCCGGGAATCCCCTGGTCCTCCATGTAGGAGGAGGGCGCCGTGACATTCAGCGTCTCCGTAGCCTGGAGGCCGCCGCCGCACTCCAGCGCCACCTCCAGGTGCCCCATCAGGTCCNCNGGGATGTCCCAGGCGAAGAGGGCGAAGTCCCGGCCCTCTCCCGCCGCCTGGACGGCGACCTGCCGCCGCTGGTCCAGGGTCTCCGTCCCCGTGGGGGTCAGGAACAGCGAGACGGCGTTGACGGAGTTCTCAGCGCCGTCCTCAAATGTCACCAGCATCAGCACCCGCTCTCCGGCGGTGAAGCGGTTCCACCCGTCCCCCAGGTCTGGCCGGAGGGGCGCGGCGTCTTCATCGAAGAAATAGACGCCGGTGACATGGGGCTCTGTCCGGAGGGGCGCGTCCACGTTCGTCTCCGCCCTGAGGGCGGTAAACAGGGCGGCCGAGAACAGGGCCGACACGACCAGCACCCCCAAAACCAGGAGCACGACCCGCTTCCAGTTCCAGAAGGGCGGCTTGGGCGGGGCCTGGGGGACCGCCTCCTGAGGGACCGCCGCCTCCGGCGCGGGAAGCTCGACCCCCAGGAGCTCCTCCAGCAGCCGCAGATTCTCCGGGCTTGGGACCGAGGCCCCCAGCTCCCACTTGCTGACGGCCTGGCGGCTGACCTCCAGCCGTTCCGCCAGGTCCTCCTGGGTCATGCCCAGTTCCTCCCTGGCCTGTTTGATGATGTCGGAAATATTCATGGGTATATCCTCCTTCCAGTGTTTCCGAAACATGTTTCATGGCCTCAGTATAGCAGGTTGCGCCGGTTGCGTCCACCAACCGGCCCCGCAACCGGGGCGGTTGCGGAGAAAAGTTTCCCCATCCTGACAGATAGGANACCCCTGATTCGTTTTATCAGCAGAACGGGCCGTTCAAAAGGAGATGATACTACGGAACAGATCACCTATACCCGCCAGGAGGCGGAGGCGCTGGTGGAGCGCTGGGCGGATACGGTGCTCCGGGTGGCTTACACCTGGACCGGCAATCCCCAGGACGCCCAGGACGTGTGCCAGACGGTGCTTTTAAAGCTGCTGACCTGCCCGGAGCGCTTCCCGGACCCGGAGCGCCGGCGCGCGTGGGTCCTGCGTGTGACCATCAACTGCTGCAAGGATTTGAAAAAGTCCGCCTGGGCCCGGAAAAGAGTCTCTCTCGAGGCGGCGGCGGACGCGGCGGTCACCATGCCGGAAGCGGGGGAGAGCCCGGTGCTGGAGGCGGTGCTGGCCCTGCCGGAGAAGTACCGGCAAGCCGTTTACCTGCGCTATTATGAGGAATACGGAGTTGACGAAATCGCCGCCCTGCTGGGCTGCCGGCCCGCCCAGGTCAGCACCTGGCTTTACCGGGGCAAGGCGAAGCTGAGGACCATGTTAGGAGGCAGCTATGGACAAGAATGCTNTTCAGACTGAAATGAACCGGGTGGCCTTCACCCCCGCGGGGCGGGAAGCCCTGACGGAGGCGCTGATGGAGGGCGCCCCTGCCCGCCGCTCCATGGGCTGGGCCAGGCGGGGCCTGGCGGCGGCACTGGCGGCGGTGGTGCTGGCGGGCTCCGCCCTGGCGGCGGGGACGCTGTGGGAGCGCTATTTCGGGCGGCTGGATGAAACCCAGCAGGAGATCATCGAAACCCTGAGCCGGGAGCTCCCGGCGGCGGAGTCCAACGGGACCACCATGACCCCCCTGGCGGCCTTCGGGGACCAGGACTTCTACTATTTGATGCTGGAAATCCGCGCNCCGGAGGGCACGGTCCTGCCGGACTACGGCGAGGACGAGGGCTATTACCAGCTCTTCGGCGACACCCTTGAGGAGCGCTTCACCCTGACAGACAGCGCCGGGCAGGATGTGCTCTGCACCCTGGATTACACATGGCTGAACGACGACCCAACGGATAATGTCCTCACTGCCGCCATCCGCCTCTGGTCCCTGGAGGGTACGGACCTCTGCGACGGGGCGGACAAGATTCTCCACATTCCCGGCCTCTGGGTCCAGAGCCCGGACAAGATCTACACGCCCGTTCTCACCGGCGGCTGGGACTTCAACATCGGGGCTCACTCCGGCGGCGTCGAGAGCCTGACGCCGGACGTGGCCGGAGTGACGGTGGAGGACGCGGACTGCGGGACCATGACCATGGNGTATCTGCGGCTGTCCCCCCTGGGGATGCGGATTCGCCATAGCTGGTCGGAACCCAAGGAAGGGATTTACCCCGGCGCGGCCCTCTCCGTGGTAATGGAGGATGGGAGNGANGTCTTTCTGAAGGATACCGTGGGGAGCGGCGGCGAGAACTGGAACGAGGAATTCGGCCCCTTCGAGGTTCCCGTCGACCTCGGCAAGGCCGTGGCCGTCCGCTGGGGCACGGCAGAGATTCCCTTGCGTTGAATCACAGAGCAGACGNGAAAAAGAGACACGGCGTAAAGCCGTGTCTCTTTTATGCTCTGAAAGGAAATCAGATATGAATGCCGCCCACGAAATATGTATTGTAGTAGCCGTCGGTNAAGTCGGAGTAAATCACGCCGCCGCTCCGGGAGGAGGAGGAGTGAATCATCTGGCCGCCGCCGATGTAGATGCCCGCGTGGGAGCAGGCCTTGCCGGCGTTCCGGGCGGGGTCGTTGAAGAACACCAGGTCGCCGGGCTGGAGCTCGCCCAGGCTGTACACCCGGGTGCCCAGGCCGCTTTGNCACTGGCCGGTGGCCGTGTGGGGCAGGGACACGCCGAACTGCTTGTACACATACATGGTGAAGCCGGAGCAGTCGAAGCCGCCGGGGGCCGCGCCGCCGTAAGCGTACCGGGTGCCCAGGTACTGCCGGGCAAAGTCCACGATGCTGCTGTCGCCCACGCTGGCGCCGGGGGTGAGGGGGGTCTCGTTGGTCAGGCTGATATAGTCGCTGCGGACCCAGCCTTCGCCGTATGTACCGGTAATGTGATACCAGCCGTNTTCAATGCCGNTGACCGTGANGCCGGAGCCCAGGCCCAGGTTGTTCACGATTTCGCTGTCGATGTTGGACTCGGCCCGGACGTTGACGCCCCGGGCGTTGATCCGGCCGTAGTACTCGAACTCGGNTTCCTCGCTCATNGAGAAGAAATCGGCGGANACGTATCCGTCGTCCCCGTTGTGGGCCACATGGTACCATCCGTCGGCCTCGCCCAGCACGGCGATAATCCAGTCCTTGTCCAGCATGGTGATGACGGAGGCGTCCAGGGATGGGTTGGAGCGGAGGCGGAGGGAGGAGCCGGTGGTTTTGCCGATGCCCACCACCAGGGGGTCTCCTTCAGCGGCGAAAGCCGTCAGCGTCAGGCAGAGCATGGTCATCAGGGTAAGCGTCAGAACCTTGGCGGCTTTTCCAGCAAGTCGATTCATAAGTGGTTGCTTCCTTTCTCGTATCTTTTGTAAAACGGTTGGGGTAAGCGGCCGGCTTTATTTCTCCTTGCCTGCCAGGGCCCGGTTCAGCCAGACGGTGGCGATGTCCATCGCCGCGTAGAGGCTGTCCTTTTCGCTTTTCTTCACCACCCGGTCCCGGGATTTCAGATCCGGGTCCGTGAGCTGAAGCTGGATGGAGACCTTGGAGGCCAGGTCCAGGTCCTGCTCCTTCTTCGTCTCCAATACCTGCATCATGATGATATATTTTTCAGCCATCGTGCCGTAGTAGATTAAGTTTCCTGTCCGGCGGAGCGGATGGCCCTTATACACAAGGCCTTCGGTTTTGCTGTTCTTGCTTCCAGCCATAAAAACCTCCCTCAAAAATTTTGTAACCAAATTGTAACATCTTTTTCCCGTTTTGTCAACAATGGAATCTGAGCAATCTGACGAAAAAGAACCAGGCACTTTAGATATATCTGACAAAAAACGCAAAAATCCCGTGGAACATGGCCTCCCACTTGGGGAGCGGCAGGCCGTGTTCCACGGGATGCGCGTCGAAATTAATGACAATTTGTAACTCTTTTTGTTACTGACCCAGATACTTCCGCACCAGCACCTGCAGCAGCTCGTCCCGGTCAATCTTGCGGATCAGGGTCCGGGCGTTGTTGTGGTTGGTGATATAGGTGGGGTCCTCGGACAGGATATAGCCCACGATTTGATTGATGGGGTTATAGCCCTTCTCCTCCAGGGATTTGTAAACGGTGGAGAGAATCTGATGAATCTCCTCGTCCTTTTCCAAAGCGAGACTGAACTTTCTGGTGAAATCGTCCATAGGTACACCACCTTCCTTTCTGGTCACGTTCTAGTATACTCGATTTTTTCCGGACTGTAAAGGGTTTCGGCGGGAATTTTACGAAAGATTTTTACTGGAAGCCCTCCGGCTCAGCGCAGGACGGAGTCCAGCTCCTTCGCCAGCAGCTCCAGAATGCCCTTCACATCCTCGTCGGCCTCCTGGGAGGTGAGGCTGCGGTCGTCGGCCCGGAGCTCCAGATTGAAGGCCACGCTCTTCTTTCCATCGGGCACGCCCTTGCCGGTGTAGACGTCGAAGAGATGGACGCCCTTCAAAAGTCCCTTGGCCCCCCGGCAGATGCACTCCTCCAGCTTGCCCACGGGGAGGCACTTGTCGCAGACCAGGGCAATGTCCCGGGTGACGGCGGGGAAGCGGGGCAGGGGCTCATAGACCGGCGTGCCGCCCATGCCTTCAAAGAGGGCGCTGAAGTCCAGCTCCGCGGCGTAGAGCTCGCAGTCCACGCCGTAGTTTTCCGCCACGGCGGGGTGAATCTGGCCCAGGGTGCCCAGGAGGCGCTCTCCCCGGCAGACCCTGGCACAGCGGCCCGGGTGATAGGAGGGGTTGGCGGTTTCCGCCTCGAAGCGGAAGCCCTCAATCCGCAGGCCCTCCAGCACGGCCTCCACGGCGCCCTTCATCCCGAAGAAGTCCATGCCGCAGCCATAGGCCCCCAGGGACAGCACCTTGGGCTCGTCAGCCATGCCGGAGCCGTCGTTTTTGGGGAAGTAGGTCCGGCCCAGCTCATAGAGCCGGACGGCTTTGCTGCGGTAGTGGCAGTTCCGGGCCAGGATTTCCAGCATGGAGGGCAGGGTGGTGGTGCGCATGATGGAGGTATCCTCCCCCAGGGGGTTTAGGATCTTCATGGAGTTACGGAGGGGGGAGTCCGCCGGGAGGTTGATTTTGTCATAGCAGGCGGGGCTGATGAAGGAATAGGTGATGATCTCGCTGTACCCCATTCCCCGGCAGAGGGCCCCGGCGGCGTTCTCCGCCTGCTGGACAGGATTCCAGCCCCGGCGCTCGTTCAGCCCGGCGGAGAGGGTGTTGGGGATGTTGTTGTAGCCGTAGAACCGGGCGGCCTCCTCGGCGATGTCGGACCAGTGCTCCACGTCGGACCGCCAGGAGGGCACGGTGATAACGTCTCCCTCCAGGCCGAAGCCCAGGGCGGCCAGCGTCTTCCGGGTGTCCTCCTCGGGGATGTCCACCCCCAGGAAGCGGTTCATTTTCTCCGGCTCGAACTTTACCGTGACGGGGTTGGGGACGTAGTTCAGGATGTCAATGACGCCGTCCACCACCTCTCCGGCCCCCAGCAGCTCCACCAGCTCGCAGGCCCGGTTCACGGCGGGGAGGGTGTTGAGGATGTCCAGGCCCTTTTCAAACTTGGCGGAGGCCTCCGTCCGCATTCCCAAGGCCAGGGCGGTTTTGCGGATGCAGCTGCCCTCGAAGTTGGCGGATTCAAAGACCACGTCCACGGTGTCCGCCACAATCTCGCTGTTCAGTCCGCCCATGACGCCCGCCAGGCCCACGGCCCGGGTGTCGTCGGCAATGACCAGCATATCGGGGGTCAGCTTCCGGACGTTCCCGTCCAGGGTGGTCAGCTCCTCCCCGGCCCGGGCCCGGCGGACCACGATTTTCCCGCCCTTGACATAGCGGTAGTCAAAGGCGTGCATGGGCTGGCCGTATTCCAGCATCACATAGTTGGTGATGTCCACAATGTTATTGATAGGCCGGACGCCGCTGGAGCGGAGCCGCTCCCGCATCCACTTGGGGGAGGGGCCGATCTTCACGTTCCGCACCATCCGGGCGGTGTATCGGGGACAGAGGTCCGGGTCCGGGGTCTCTACGTCCAGCAGGTCCGGGAGGGCGCCCTCCGCCCCGCCCTTAACCTCCGGGTCGTGGAGCTGGAGGGGCTTGCCGAAGGTGACCGCCGCCTCCCGGGCCAGGCCGATGACGCTGAGGCAGTCCGGGCGGTTGGGGGTGATTTCAAATTCCACCACATGGTCGTCCGCGCCGATGACCGGGCGGATGTCGTCCCNGGGCTTGCAGTCCTCGTGGAGGACGAAGATGCNGTCGGGGATGCAGTGGGGGAACTCCTTCTGCTCCGCGTGGAGGTCCGCCAGGGTGCAGATATGCTCCCGCGTCATATCCAGGGCCACGGTGTCGCAGGCGTGGATATTGGGGCAGCTGGTCCCAATTTTGTGGGTCCGCCCGCCGCTGTCGCACTCTACAAGGAAGCGTCCATTGCCATCGGGAAGAACCTCTGTGACAAATGCGGCTTTCACATCCCCGAAGATTTTGTATCCGGGGATAACGTCCTTGGGAATCGATGGCTTCTCCGGGTCGATGGGCTTGTAGTCGTTCAGCAGGGCGGCGGCCTCGATGACGGCGTAGGGGAAGTCCCGCTCGTCCAGGTTCAGCTCCTTCAAAGAGCAGAGCATCCCCTTGGACTTCACGCCCCGGAGNTTGCCCCGGGTGATGTGCTTGCCGCCGGGGAGCCAGGAGTTGTCCTTGGCCACGGGGACCAGGTCCCCCTCATGGATGTTCCAGGCCCCGGTGACGATCTGGACGGGCTCGTCCTGGCCGGCGTCGATTTGGCAGACCCACATGTGGTCGCTGTCCGGGTGGCGCTCCATCTTGTCGATGCGGCCCACCACCACGTTTTTGATCTCGGCCCCCAGGTCCTCGGTGACCTCCACCTTGGAGCCGGAGATGGTCATGGCCTCGGCGAAGTCCCGGTCGCTGACCGGGCCCACGTCTACGAATTCTTGTAACCATTTACGGGATAGCTTCATNGCTGATAACTCCTCATTTTCATTTAGCGGTGGGTTAGAATTGTTCTAAGAACCGGATATCGTTTTCGAAAATCAGCCGCATGTCGCTGATTTTATAGCGCCCCAGGGCCAGGCGCTCCAGCCCCATGCCGAAGGCAAAGCCGGAGTACTCCTCCGGGTCGATGCCGCAGCCCCGCAGGACCTTGGGGTGGACCATGCCCGCCCCCAGGATCTCAATCCAGCCCTCGCCCTTGCAGGTGGGGCAGCCCTTTCCGCCGCACTTGTAGCACTGGATGTCCACCTCGCAGCTGGGCTCCGTGAAGGGGAAGTGGTGGGGGCGGAAGCGGGTGACGGTCTCCGGGCCGTAGATTTCCCGGATGACGGCGTTCAGCGTCCCCTTGAGGTCCGCCATGGTGATGCCCTTGTCCACTACCAATCCCTCGATCTGGTGGAACATGGGGGAGTGGGTGGCGTCCACCTCGTCCTTGCGGTACACCCGCCCGGCGGAGATCATGCGGATGGGCACGCCGTAGCCCTCCATGGCCCGAATCTGCATGGGGGAGGTCTGGGAGCGGAGGAGGACGGAGGAGTCCTCCGTCAAATAGAAGGTGTCCGTCCAGTCCCGGGAGGGGTGGTTTTCCGGGGCGTTGAGCTTGGTGAAGTTGTAATCCGCCTGCTCGATTTCCGGGCCGTCCATGATCTCAAAGCCCATGTTCAGGAAAATCTCCTTCATCTCGTCCAGCACGGAATACATGGGGTGCTTATGGCCCATGGGGGGCTTCTTCCCGGGGATGGTCACGTCCACGGCCTCCGCCGCCAGCCGNGCTTNCAAAGCCTTTTGGGAGAGGATGCCGGACTGGCGCTCAATGGCGGTTTCCAGGCTGGCCCGGACGTCGTTGGCCAGCTGGCCCATGACGGGCCGCAGCTCGGCGGAGAGGCCGCCCATCTGCTTCAAGNCGGCGGTGAGCTCGCCCTTTTTGCCCAGGTACTTGACCCGGAGGGCCTCCAGCCCGGCGGTCTCCTGGNCGGCGGCAATGGCCTCCAGGGCCCCCTNGCGGATGGCTTCCAACTGTTCTTTCATAGACTGCTACTCCTTTTCTTGGATGTGGTTGGCTTACGTGTTTTTCAGCAGCGCCGCGAGAGAGCGCTCCATGGTGACGGTGAAGCGGGGCAGCTTGTGGAGCCCCTTGGAGAGGTTCGCGGCGTATTTTCCAGGCCCCGTCACCACCGTCAGGGGGAAGAGGTCCTCCAGGTAGGCGTCGGCGTCCGGGTCCGTCTTGCCGAAGGGATAGGCGAAAAAGGTGGGCGGGGCTCCGGTCTCCAGGGCGATGCGGTCAAANCTGTACCGGAGGTCGTCCAGCACCCGGCAGTAGAAGTCGGTATCGGACTCGCCCTTCCGCCGCTGGACGCCGTTGGCCTGGCCGGCGACGAAGTTCCCCATGCGCCCGTCCAGGTTGTGGATGGCGTAGCCGTGGGAGCCGATNTCCACCAGGCCGGAGGCGGTCATCTCCCGGCACATGTCCCAGGTGAGGAAGTTCCCCCCGGGGTTGTCCTGCATATAGGCCATGACGGCAATGGCGGCCTTGGTCTGGTATTTTTGAAGGAGGGGATAGGCCAGGTCGTAGTTGCTGCGGTAACCGTCGTCAAAGGTGATAAGGACGGGCTTTTCCGGCAGGGGCTCACCCGCCGCCAGCTCCCGGGGGAGGACGGATTCATAGCCGCTCTCCGCCAGCCACTGGAGGTCCCGCTCCAGCCGCCCCTCGGTGACGGTCATCTCGTTGCACTCCTGCCAGTCGTGGACCACATGGTGGTACATCAGCACCGGCAGATGGAGCTCATAGGTTACCGGCGCGCCCTCCGGCGAGGAGGGATAGACCTTGGGAACCTCCGGGACGGCGGCCTGCCGGATCTGAATGGCGGGCGGCTCCGGGACGGCGGCAAGGACGGCGGCGGGGGAGAAGGGAGCGGACAGCACCAGGGACGCCGCCAGCGCCAGGGGAAGGGAATACATGGCAGTCAGATCCTTTCTCAAAAAAGTCAAGGGGGAGAGGGCAAAAGAAAAAACCCTCCGCCCCAGAATCATGGGACGAAAGGCAAGCCCTTCCGCGGTACCACCCAAATTCGCGCCATGCGGCGCGCTCTCGAGGCCCCGGTAACGGAGGGCGGACCGGCCGTGTCTCCACGGCGGCTCCCGGGCGAACCAAACGGCGCGTCGCGGAGGGGCTTGCAGCCGGCGGCCCTTCCTCTCTTGGCGAGGCGTGATCGTTATTTTCCCGTTCATTGCAGATTTGTGATGTTACCTATTATTTATAGCACAGGGGGTGGAGAAATGCAAGAGGGAAGTTTTCGATATTTTTCGCGGCGTGCTCAAGGGCAAGGGAGCGGTTGAAAATCCCGCTTTCTTTTTTCTCATTATTTCCGGAAACTGCTCTAAGGCAAAAACAAAGGCCCGTTCCAAAACCGGAACGGGCCTTTGCCTTTGTCTATTCAAAATGCGTCCATGCGTCCGCCCCGTTTTCCGCCTGGACCGCGGCACTCCGCCGGGNGCCGCCGGGAAGAAGCGCGGGGCCTTCCGCCTTCGGCTTACTCCACCNGCTCATAGGACTGCTCAAAAACCGTCCCCGGGATAACGTACGCGTTCTGGTGGTCGTCCTCCTGGCAGACCAGCCAGTCCCCAATTTCGCCCAAATGCCAGTCTCCCCACACAAGGACCTCCAGCCGGCAGTTCAGCTGGGCGGCCCAGATGCGGGGGCTGTCCTTGGCCACGCATTTTTTGGCGCAGGGAGCCAGCAGCATCGCCTCTTTTTTGCCGGCGTGGTACGCCTTGGGCTGCCACAGCCATTCTCCGTCCATGGGAAATTCCTCGTCCGTCAGCTCATAATCTCTCCGCAGAGTCTCTTCCGTGATGTAAGAAACTTCGTGCCTCTCGTCAATCAGGATGCAGAGCTCGGGGGCGGTTTTCTTGATGATATCCCCCTCCGGCGTGCGGAGAAGAATCTCCGTCCCCTCCGGGAACATGTCCATGGTCCGCACATAACCGGCAAGCGCCTTTTTCTTGTGGTAAAGCTCCGCCTTCTCTTTGCAGAACTCCTCCGCCCGCGCGGGCTCATACTCCTCCGCCCTGGGGGCGAGCCGCTTGAGGGGGGTGTGGAAATAGTCGGTCAGCCGCTGGAAAATCAGTTCTCCGGCCGTATAGAGCAGATTGCCGTCCGGGCAGTTCTTTTCCAGCAAAGCATGCGGCAGCCGTCCCGCGGCTTTGGTCCGGTCGCCGCCGCCGTCGTTCCCCATGTCCCGGACAAGCCAGTGCACCACTTCATCCGCCCGATCCCTTCGCTTGCAGCAGCGCACGGAAACCTTGACGCACCGCTCTCTTTCCAGCAGGCAATAGGCAACGCACACGGAAAGCTCATGGACGTCCATCATCATGTCGCTGACGATGCCCAGCATGTACGGCTCGGAGGTGTTCACCGGGGCCAGGGCAAAATGGTAGTCCGGATGGTAGCGCAGATTCATAAAGGCGCTGCCTGCGATCCGGAAGTCATCCAGGGCCAGGGCCGCGCTCTGGAGCAGGAGAATGATGTCCCAATCGAACCGCAGGGCGTCCAGCATTTCCCGGTCCAGCTTCTCGGTGCCCTTGAACTTCTGGGTATCCATGTACAGGCCGTAGTACAAAGCGGTGGACAGCAGGCGGTCCTCAATGGGGAACCCGGCCTTTTTCAGCATGGCCCATATCACGGTGACGCAGGCGCTGCAGTCCTGCCGCACCTCCTGCAGCTCCGGCAGGACCTCCCCCATGTCAAGCTCGTGGTGGTCAATGACCGCGAGAGTCTGGCAGGGCAGCGCCGATACGTTGCGCTGTCCGGCCCGGCAGTCCACCGTAACCAAAAGCTCGGCCTCGCCGTCCATCCCCCGCAGGTGTTCCAGAGGGATGTTCAGCTTCTCAATCATCAAAAGCAGATTGTTTTTCGTGACCTTCCGTCCGCCGCTGTATACCAGCCGGGGGGACTTCCCCTTGCTCTCCAAGTATTTCAGCAGCGCGTAGCCGCTGGCGATGGCGTCCGCGTCCGGGTCATCATGGCATTGGATTACAATATTTTCATAGCGCAGTAAATCTTCTAATGTCATCAAACCGTACCTCCTCGTCAACTTTTGGCGCCGTCTCAAACAACACCGCGCCTCTTTGTTGCACAGCAGCAAAAAGGGCTCTTCCCCTATCCATACCGGCTGGCGCTTCCCATTATATCCGCCGTTGTCTCTTTTTTCAATACATACTTTTCAAGTTTATAAAAACGGAAGGTTTTACAGCGCAAACGGACAGCGGTGCAAGCCGGCCCGGCGCTTCCGCGTTTGCAGGCGGCCGGTCAATCCGGCTGCTCCGGAGGAGGCCTTTTCGCTTCCGGAGACGTCTCCCGCCAGTGCCGCGTATGCTTCGCCTGTTCACCATTCCCTCCTTATATCTCCATACTATGAGCCGGGTATCCGCGACAGTTGCGAACCGAGCCACATCATATCACAAGCGAGAGAAAAGTACAACATTCGACAGGCCGCGCCGGGGATTCCAGCCCCAAAAGACGGCGGCTGAAAAATGGTACGACGTGCTAAAAAAAGACCCGCAAGGCTTTCAGGGCAAAAGACTCCCGCTCTTCGATGAGAACATTCGAAAAGCGGGAGTCATCCAGTTATTGAACGGTAATGCTGAGAATCATCGGCTGGGCCTCGGGAGCGATGAAGCCGTTGCCGTCCGTCGGTTCCGCGTCCGCGCAGATGGCGTCTACGACCTCCATGCCTTCCGTTACATATCCAAACGCGGCATAGCTGCCGTCCAGGAAGGTGCTGTCCTCGTGGACGATGAAGAATTGGGAGCTGGCGCTGTCGCAGTCGTTGGAGCGGGCCATGGAGATCGCACCCCGGGTGTGGGACAAGCTGTTTTCCACGCCGTTTTTGCGAAATTCCCCCTTGATCGTCTGCCCGCTGCCGCCGGTTCCGTCGCCATTGGGGTCGCCACCTTGCATCATGAACCCCTCTATGATGCGGTGGAACGTCAGACCATCGTAAAAGCCCTCCCGCGCCAGCGACACGAAATTTTCCGTGGTCACAGGCGCCGCGTCCGCGTCCAGCGCAAGCGTAATCGCGCCGTATTCCTCGATTTCAATGACCGCGGTGCAAGCATTCTCCGCCGTGCCGGACTCCTGCATTTCCTGTCCCGCCGTCTCCGGCTGCTGCGTCCCGCGACAGCCGGTTCCCAAAAGAACGGTCATGCAGACCAGAAACGCCACAGCGCAGATTCTTTTTTTCATAATAACCAATCCTTTCCCTTTGAGATTGTTTGATAGAAGCGCAGCGATAGGGCAAAAGCGGCGCTGAAAAGCCGGAGACAGAGAGGCGTTTTCCATAAAAATCCCGTACCAACGTGCGGGATGCTTCCCTGCTTCTCTTTTATCAATGCAACTTGTGGATTCCTGATAAAAGAGAAGCGGCCCCCAACCCGCGTCCCCGTCTCCGCTCCGCCACGAATACAGCGGAGCAAATCGCGGCGGAAAGCGAAGAAATTCCCGCCATAGTGCAGTTTTCGGCGGAGCCGGAAACGGAACGGTGGCGGAATTTCTGAGCTGGTGCAGTTAAGCAATCCAAATCCGAACCGGACTTTTCCGCCACAGGAGACGCTTTGAGATCCGCGAGTCTATACTTACATTCGAACATCCGGCCAGCCGGAAAATATCCATAAATTATCATATCAAACAGCCGCTTGCCGCTGTCCTTTATCATGTTCTGAAACTCCGGGCGGTTGTCGGTCTTGACAGAAAAGGCCCGGTCAATGTAGTGGCGCAAGATTGTAATACCGTTTTTCCCGGCAAAGGCAGTACACTCCCGGATTTGGCCCTCAATACTTTCCTCTCGCTGGTTGTCAGAGGAATAGCGAGCGTAGATCACTGCTTTCATTAACTCACTTATACCCCTCTCCTAACAAAATGTACATCATTTGACTTGCCAAAGTAATTCGTTCAAAGGCTTCCCTCTGAGTACATGGTAAGTTTTGATGCATGGCAGGATTTCAATATGCACTAAAGGCCCCCTCAAAGATTTGCTAAACACCTTTGCGATAATTTCGACCGCTTATATCTGTGGTGTCACAAAACTTATGCAAGCCATTTTCTGAAAGTAGTGCGCCATTCAAGTTTGTGGCATCTTTAGGCAAAGCGGCAGTGGGATTATATTGTTTGA